>JACCXA010000310.1 GCA_013697365.1 Chthoniobacterales bacterium | reverse complement strand
CTTCAATTCCTATCGCGGCCCGGAACAAAGCGACGCCGGTGGACCCATCTTCGACTTCCACCGCGTCGCTCTGCATGAGTTCGGGCATGCGCTCGGTTTATCCCACCCTGATGAGCGAGGGCAGAGCGCGGTGGCCCTGATGAACTCCGAGATCAGCGACCTGGACGGCCTGACAGCGGATGACATTGCCGGGGCCCGATCGCTTTACGGGTTCCGCGTCACGAGTTCTCTGGTTACGATCAATCTGAACGCAGGGCAGGCGTTCACCTACCAAATCGCCGCGGACAATACTCCCACCGCTTTCAGCGCGAGCGGATTGCCACCCGGCGTTGACCTGAATCCCGTAACGGGCTTGATCAGCGGGACACCCACGGCGGGTGGCACGTTTGTCGCCACGATTCGAGCGACCAGCAGCCGCGGCACGGCGACCGCCACGTTCACCATCATCGTTAGAGGGCCGCAAATCGTCAGCGGGCTGATTACCGCGCCGGTCTCGATCGGCAGCAGCTTCACCTATCGGATCAGCGCTGACAATGCCCCGACAAACTTTGGCGCAACCGGCCTGCCCGACGGGCTCTCGCTCGATGCCACGACGGGAATTATCAGTGGCATCCCAACGCTCAGCGGCACTCATTTCGTTGTCATACGCGCAAGCGGACAATCAGGAGATGCTGTGGCCACGCTTCAAATTAGAGTGCTGGCGGCAAGCTCGGTTGAGGCTGCGCTGGCACGGTTTCCAATGTATCTAGACTCGCTCGTGGCGGACCCGGTTCGTTCGCGCGTCTACGCCAGCAGCAGCAACTCCGTTGTCGTGATTAACACAAAGACGCTGTTGATCCTGAAGACAATTCCGGTCGGCTCGACCGTCTGGGACATGAATGTTTCGCCGGATGGGGCTGTCCTGTGGCTGGGAATGAAAGGGCCGAATATCGGCCGCATCGATCTGGAAACGCTGACAGTCCTTCCATCGCTCACGACTTCCGGCTACGTCGACAACGTGCTCGAGGGACTGGACCGCCGTCTCTACGTCACCTACGTCAACGGCGATATTGGCCAGGTCGACGCCGCCACCGGCATCGTCCAGGCGAACATCCGTCCGGACGAGCGCCCCTATCCGGTCAAGTGCACGATTGAGCTCAGCCCAGACCGCAACACTCTCTACGTCGGGACGCTGCTTGATACGGCCGTCCTAGCGAAATACGACATCTCCACTGCGACAACCACTTTGCTTCAAAGGATACCGGTCGAGAGCACAAGCCTCTCCGGCCTGACGTTGAGCCATGATGGCCGCCTGCTCTGCTTTACCGCGTCGCGCACAACACCGATCCGGAGAACGAATGATCTAGGCCTCGAGGGAATGCTGGATCTGGGGACGGCGCACGGGCCCATGATTTTCTCGCGGGATGATTCGCTCGCCTTTCAATCCACGCGGCCACAATCCAACACGGAACAAAACAAGGTCGTGGTCTACGATCTGACTACCTCATACCAGATTATCAGAACGATCCCGTTCACGCAGACTCTCGGCTTCTCTCGTCTCGCGGTAGACAGCACCGGCACTTACCTGTTCGCATATGCAACGTCGGGTTCGACCTTCTTCTCCTCCCCGCCAGCACTGGAGGTTTTCCCCGTGCGGCCGCCGGCCCCTGTTCTTCCCAAACCGAAAAGCCTCCTCAACGTTTCCACTCGCGTCCGGGCTCAGCCGGGCGACGACGCGCTGATTGGCGGGTTTATCCTCGTGGGCGAGGAGCCGAAGACGGTCGCGGTTCGGGCGATTGGCCCATCTCTCCCGCTGCCTGGCAGGCTCAGCGATCCAACGCTCGAGCTCCGGGATGCAGGCGGTGCGCTCGTGGCGGGGAACAATAATTGGAATGCGCGCCGGAGTGAGGTTCTGCGAACCAGCCTCGCGCCCAGCGACGAGCACGAAGCTGTCATTGTGGCCACCCTGCAGCCGGGCACTTACACGGCGAAGGTCGGGGGGGTAAATCAGACCAGCGGTATCGCGCTAATAGAAATTTACGATCTCAGTTCCGATTCTCCTGCTCGCCTTGCGAATATTTCGACGCGCGGCAAAGTCGAGACTGGCGACAACGTTATGATCGGCGGCTTCATCATCGGGAGCGGCGCGCCGACGAAAGTGATCGTGCGCGCGATCGGACCATCGTTGACCGAGCGGGGTGTTCCCGGCGCTTTAGCCGACACAGCGCTCGCCTTGCACGATGGAAACGGCACGAAGTTCGCGGAGAATGATGATTGGCAGAGCGATCAGCCGCAGGAAATCGTTGACTCGACGGTGCCGCCGACGAATGCACGCGAGTCGGCCATCGTCCGAACTCTCGCGCCCGGCAATTACACTGCGATCTTGCGCGGAAAAAGTGATACGAGTGGCATCGCCCTCGTGGAAGTTTATAACCTCGAGCCGCGTTAGCGCAGTGACCGCAGGCGGAGACCAGCCTTTTTCTCGTCTGAAACCAAGGGCACCTGCGCAGGCAGATGCGTTCAATTTGTTGCATGGTGACGATGAGCATCTCGCATCGACGTGACAAAGTTGCCATTGCGACCGTCTTTGCCGCTTCCGTCCTCGCCGTAACCGCATCTGGCGCCAACGCGCAGCTGGTCAACCTCGAAGCGTTACGCCGCGATGGCTACGGCGTTGTCCAGCTTACGCGCCCGCGGCCCAACGTCCTTGCCGCGGCCGCGACGATCGACGGTCGCAAGGCGCGGCTGATCGTGGACACCGGATGGGCTGCGCAGGGTATCAGTCTACAAACGGACATGGCTGGAGCGTTGGCCGCGAGCGCGCAGGCGGTGGCTGATTTCCCGGCAGGAGCGCGCAACGGCAAGATCACAGGGGTCCGAGCAGCGCGCGCCCAGCGCCTCCTCCTCGGCAATGTACAGCTCGCGCAGGTCCCGGTTTTCGTGGCGGACTTCTCGCATTTGCGCAACCTGGTCGCACGTCGCGCGCTTGGAGCGAACGGCGTCGTTGGTGCCGAATTTCTGCGGACCTGCTCTGCGATCATCGACCTGCAAAATCTCCGGCTCTACCTCCGTCCTCCCGGCATGGGTCGCCGCGCGGATCTTTCCGCGGCGATGCGAGGGATTGGCCTGGCCGAGGCGCGCTTCGAGCAAACAGTAAAATACGATTGCGTTGTCGACGTGGAGATAAATGACGTGCCTGGGAAGATGTTCATCGATACAGGAACCTACCACGCCGTCGTCGATATTCGTCTCGCCGCGCAGATGAAAGCGCGACCGTTCGTGACGCGCGCGGGCCACAGCCGCCCGCAAACTTCCGATGAGTTTGAAAACATCACGCGCATGGACCCCCATCGGCGCGAAGTCGCCGCCCTGGTCGACGACGCACCCATGACGCCATTGCGCTCCTTCAAAATCGGAGGCGTGCCGGTAAAAGCGCCGGACATCCGTTTGCGGCGCTTGCCGTTTCTTCTCGGAAAGTGGCTCCCGCACGGTCGGCCTGCTTGGCATGGACATTCTCGGCCCGAACGGCACTGTGATCGACTTCAGCCAGCGAAAGCTCTACTTCTTCCGGGCGGAATAATGTCGGGGCGGACAGGGTAAAGATCGCTACGTTCCGAAGTAGCGATCACCCGCGTCGCCCAATCCCGGCATAATGTAGCCGCGGTCGTTCAAAACGCCATCTACGGCCGCTGTGATGATCTCGATGTCTGAATCTGCCTGCCCCAGCTGCGCAATTCCTTGCGGGCAGGCGACCACACACAAGAACTGAATCTTCCGTGCGCCCTGCGCCTTGAGTAGCGCGACGGCGGCGGATGCGCTGTGGCCCGTGGCGAGCATCGGATCAAGGAGGAGCACATGCGCGTCGGCCAACTCGTCTGGCAATCGGCTGTAATAAGTCACCGGGCGAAGCGTTTTCTCGTCACGATAAAGCCCGAGATGCCCAACTTTAGCATCGGGCAGCATGCGCATGATACCGTCCACCATTGCGAGGCCGGCCCGCAGTATTGGGACTAGCACGACGGGTTTCGCCAAAGCCCTGCCCACGCAGGATTGCAGCGGGGTTTGCACCTCGATTGCTGAACCAACCCAGGTCCGCGAACTTTCCGCCAACAACAAGATCGAAAGATCTTGGATATTCCGCCGAAACTCTTCCGTTCCGGTCGAAGACGCGCGCACCACGGACAATTTCGCTGCGACCAGCGGATGATCGACGATGCGAAGTTTCGAATCCAAGACCGGTGATTCTAGGGCAATAGCGCTCGCGTTCGTCGAGGAGAATATACAAGCTCCCGCGCCCAGTGGACTCACCGATTGAGAACTTCCGTCCAGCTGAGAAGCGCAGCCAAACAAAAGCGACATTGTGCCAGCCCACCTCCAGCTTTTCGCCCCATGCATCGGGCTCCATCACGATTCGAGCGGGCACCCTCGTGTGGGCTTGATAAATAGGGTGAGGTTTTTTAGCCATTGAGCCAAGGCATCAAACACTTTGGCTGCGGATCAGTAACGCGTTCACCGTCATGGCGCCGTACGTGCATCGCAGCAGCAGCGCCGCACATGTGCTGACGGTTCGATCCCTGAGGGCTCGCCGCTTTTCCAAGCCGGTGCGATTATCCCAGGTATGAATGTTGGCCGCCAGCCAGTCATCGTGGTCTTGGGAATGCTGACGACGATGCCCGTCGGCGGGGTGATCTGGCAGACAGCCCATTATCTGGTGGGGCTGAAACGCCTCGGGTTTGATGTTTACTATGCGGAGGACCACGGGATGCATCCCGCGATGTTTACGGATGAACAGGATCTCGACGGGAGCGAGAAGGCAGCCGCGTTCGTGGCGCGGACGCTGGAGCGGTTTGATTTCGGGTCACGCTGGTCTTATCACGCGTGGCATGGCAACGGCAGTTACTACGGCGTCGGTCAGACTGCCATTAAGCGCGCGTTTCGAGATTCAGCGGCCGTGATCAACCTTCACGGCGGGACAGTTCCTCGGCCGGAACACCGGACCGCCGGAGCTTTCATCTACGTCGAAACCGATCCAGTCGCGCCGGAGATTGAATTGCACAATGGGCTGGCGGCGACCCGGGATTTTATGGACGCCCACACGGCGCATTTCACCTTTGGTGAAAACTTGGGCGCGGCTGATTGCAAAGTACCGCTTCCCCCGGGGCGCTATAAGTTCCTTCCAACTCGTCAGCCCGTGATCACCCAATGGTGGCAAAATATTGCAGCACCGGGCGAGCGCTTTACGACCATCGCCAACTGGCGGCAGCCGCGACGGCAAATGGCTTTCGGAGGCGAGATTTATCATTGGAGCAAGCATCACGAATTCTTGAAATTCATCGATCTCCCGCAACGAACCGCGCAAGAATTCGAGCTCGCACTAAGCAGCTACGAGCCGACCGATCAAACGATGCTTGAAGCGCAGGGATGGAAAGTGCAGCGCGCGCTGGAATTCTCAACAGAACCTGATGCGTATCGGCTATACATCGCACGCTCACGCGGCGAGTGGACGGTTGCGAAAGATCAAAACGTGCGGTTGCGGAGCGGGTGGTTCAGCGATCGTGCTGCGACCTACCTGGCAGCAGCGCGTCCAGTTGTGACCCAGGAGACCGGATTTAGCAATGTGCTCCCAACCGGAGAAGGCCTGTTCAGCTTTACAACAATGGAAGAGGCGTTGAATGCAATCGAAGTGATCAACGCAGATTACAAGCATCATGCGCAATCGGCGGCGCAGATTGCGCGGGAAGAATTCGAGGCTGAGACAGTCTTATCGAAACTATTGCAGCAAGCCGGCGTAAGCCTGCCAGGTTAGCGTTCGCGTTGGCGACTCAATGCAAGATAAGAAAGGCGACCGATTCTTGATCGTAAATGCCGATGATTTCGGCCAAACGGCCGGGATCAATCGAGGAATTATCGAGGCGCATGAGGGCGGCATCGTGACAAGCGCCAGTCTGATGGTCCGGCATCCAACTGCTGTTGAGGCCGCCAAATACGCGCGAGCCCATCACAATATGAGCGTCGGGCTCCATTTTGAGTTGATGGAGTGGCGTTACAGTGAGGGAGAATGGAGACGCGCATACGAAGTCGTTGACTCATCTGACGACCGCGCGATTCGCGCTGAATTCGAACGGCAACTCGCCCGCTTTGAAGCGCTGCTCGGTCGGAAGCCGACACACCTGGATTCCCATCAGCATGTGCATCAACGGGAGCCAGTCCGGCTCGTCTTGGAAGAATTCGCCGAGCGTCTGTCGGTTCCCTTGCGAGGTCTCACCCCCGGAGTGGCACATTGCGGGAAGTTCTTCGGACAGGACGAGGGGGGCGCATCTTATCCGGACGAAATCTCGCTGCCCCACTTGGTTGGATTGATCCAGACACTGCCACCAGGTTGGACCGAGCTCGGATGCCACCCCGGCCATGCCGAGGGCTTGGATTCAGTGTACCGGTTGGAACGCGAAGCAGAGGTTCGCGTTTTGTGCTCCCGAGAGATTCGGGACGTGATCGCACGTCACAAGGTGTCTCTGTGCTCGTTTCACGATCTGCGGCTCCAGAAGAATTAATAAGCCGATTATCGTCTCGCGACAACGTGCGCCAGCTGCGGAAGGCCGCAGCCAGCGATCGTTGTCGCGCCTCCGAGCGTATGTCCGGAGACGCGCAACTCCTCAGCGATTTAGTTAACGTTGTACGTCTTGCCGCCCTTTTTATTACTCTTCTTGCCGCCTGTCACATCCTTGGATGCCTTCAGATCTGTGACTTTGACTTGTGGCTTCTTGCCGGTCGTCCGTGAGCCTTCTTTTTTCTGTGCCATAATAACTATTCCTTTTTGCGTTTTGGTTTGTTGCTGCGGTGTCGGATGCGCCGAAAATAGTTGCCAGTTACCGCGGACGCTCTGCTTTTGGAAGCAGATCGTCCAAGCGGATCAGCTTCTCTTTTTGACGCTCCTGCTTTTGATGTTTTGCATCTCCAGCTCGCGCATCTTTTTTTCCTTTAATGCACTCACCTTGCCGCCTCTATAAACACCTCGCATGCCAGGCATGAACGTCCGCGCAATCCGGCCTCCGTCGATCATCAAGAAAGACCGACTGGTGTTTCAGCGTGAGATACTTACGGGCGGACGAGAATTTTGGACCAATCGCCACGACCTATCGTTGCCACAGTCAGGTTGGCCTCGTTCGCGTTGCGATAAGGCATCGAATCAGGGCCATTGGCCCCATACTAGGGCAAGGCGCGAAGATGCCGCGCGAGAGTCGAGCGCGAGATACCGAGAAGCTTCGCCGTGAGCCGCTGATTACGGTTCGTCCGGCCGTAGACAAATTGCACATGACGCGACAGGGCAGATGATAGCGAGAGATCTTGGCTATCAAACGCGTGAGTCCCATTCGGCGGTGATACCTCAGCGCTTTCTCTTGCCACGCTCGGGCTGCTGGCGGCTAGATCCGGAGAAAAAAGCACGTTCTCCGGGAGGATCACTTCGCCGTCGCACAAAAGAACCATCGTGCGCACGGTATGGCTTAACTCACGTAGATTTCCTCGCCAATCATGCGCGAGGAGCCGAGCCATGGCTTCAGGATGAATTGCAACGATGCTTTTCGCTTCGCGCGCCGCGGAGGCCTTCAATTCAGCAGCAATCAACGCAGGCAATTCTTCAACACGTTCGCGGAGAGGCGGGATCAGAAGTGTGAGCCCATTGAGCCGATGAAACAGGTCTTCGCGGAACTTTCCTTGCGCGACCCGTTCCCGAAGAGAGCAATTGGCTGCGCAGATGATGCGCACGTCGCAGGTCAGCATGCGTTCCGAGCCGAGGCGTTCGAACTCGCCATATTCCAGCGCGCGCAAAATCTTGACCTGCGCCAGAGAGCTCATTTCCGAGATCTCGTCGAGGAAGAGCGTGCCGCCGTGCGCGAGCTCGAATTTTCCTTTGACGGTTTGCTGCGCTCCCGTGAAAGCACCTCGCTCATGGCCGAAGAGCTGGCTTTCAAGGAGGGTATCACTCATCGCAGAAGCGTTGAAGGACACGAAGGCTCGTCCAGCTCGAAGCGAAGAGTTGTGAATGGCGTGCGCCAGTAACGTCTTACCTGTTCCAGTTTCGCCAAGGAGAACGACAGGTACATCGGACTGGGAAGCCACGGCGGCTAACCGCAGACAACGGGACATCCCCTCATTCGTGGTTCTGATGTCCTCTAACTTGAGACGGGAAAGCGCGGGCCGCATTGCGTCAGGCCTTCTTATTCTCGGGCGTTCTCGCGCAGTTGCCGGACTGGGTCAAAGGCGTATTCCATCATTGTCCGCCGTCCTACCACGATCCGTGCCTCACCGCGCATCCCCACCCGAACGGGCAGCGGCTTAGTCCGCGATTCGGAGGTTTCCTCAAAAGAAGCGGACGCTACGAAACGTGGTCCCTCGGGCGAATTCACCACGGACGGGCTAATCCAGTCGAGCTTCGCGTTGACAGCTCCGTAGCGTTGGTAGGGGAAAGCCTCAAAGAAGAAGCGAACCCGTTGCCCAACCGCCAATTTGGGAAGCCCTGATTCGGCCAGCAGAAGGCGGGCACGCGGCTTCGCCTCGAGTCGAGCGAGCTGACAAAGCTCCTGGCCGTTCTGGACCACGCTGCCGGCGCTTCGTTGTGCGACCGAAATGACGACGGCGTCGTAAGGCGCCCGCAGGGACAACATGTTTTGCTCGGAGTTTTCCAAATCGCTCTTCAACGCTGAAAGCCGATACTTAATCTTCTCAATTTCCGCCACATCCTGACCGCGTTGTCGAGAGCGATCCATTTCCATTCTCTGCCGGTCGAGGCTGACCTGCTGCAGGGTGCGTTGCGCGACGCTGTGGTCTTTTTCAGATTCGGCGAGATCCAAGCGCAACCGGAGCAACTCGACTTGCGAGATCGCTCCGCTCTTGGATAGCCGCTCCATCCGTTCCACCAGATCGCGGTTCGTTTGGGCATGGCGTTCACGGAACTTCACCTCCGTCTCGGCCTGGGCGATTTCCGCATCCTTTATCTCAATTTGCGCGACGAAAGCGGAATCTGACTTGGCAAGGTTTCCCTCTCGCTCCGGCAAGTCTTCGATCAGCGTGCGGTATTGCATGTCAAGGCCGCGGATTTCATCGGAACGCAGGACGAACAGCTCCGCGCCAGCTTTGACGGTGTCGCCCTCCGTCACCGCGACACGGTTCACGATCGCCAAGTAGGGCGACTGAATCGGATCCGCGCCATCCTTCGGCACGAGAATGAACGGAGCCGTGACCGTCTCTGGCAGGCGCACCAGGATCGCCGCGACCAAGGCGAGCGTGAAAAAAGTGATCAGTAACCACGCACACGCACGAATAATCCAGGCGGGTGGATCCTGCGGGAGCATTTCTGACTCCGATTCGATCGCATCGCGTGTGGCAAGTTGTGCATTCATGGGTGCCGCTGGGTCAGATCCCGAGCTGCTGGCTGGACAGGTAGAAATAAAGGCCGCGCTGTTCCATCAACTGGTCGTGATTGCCGGTCTCTGCGACCATTCCCTTTTCGAGCACCACGATTGAGTTGGCCTCGCGAATTGTGCTTAAACGATGCGCAATAACGATGGTGGTGCGCCCTGCCATCAGGCGCCCGAGGTTATCCTGAATCGCGCGCTCAGACTCCGTGTCCAACGCACTCGTCGCCTCGTCAAAGATAAGCACCGGCGGGTTGTTGTAGATGGCGCGTGCGATTGCGATTCGCTGTTTTTGTCCGCCGGAGAGCGACAATCCTGATTCACCGATTCTCGTCTCGTACCCCAGCGGCAGCCGCATGATGAAATCGTGGGCGCTCGCAGTCTGCGCGGCCGTTAAGACACGATCAAGATCCGGCTCCGCATCACCGAAGGCAATGTTGTGTGCGATCGATTCGCTAAACATGTGGTTCTCCTGTAAAACCATCCCAATATGCCGCCGCACATCGCGGTAATTCAGCGTCTTGAGGTCGACATGGTCGAACAGGATTGTGCCCTCCGTTGGCTCCAATAATCCGGCAACGAGCTTGATCAGAGTCGTCTTTCCGCAGCCGCTCCGGCCTACAAACGCCACCATCCGCCCGGGAGCAAGATCGAGCGTGATGTTCGACAAGATGTTCGGGGCTTCGGGACCACCATATTTAAAGCAAACATTTCGCAGCTCGATCCGTCCCTCGAGGCTATGGACAGGAGTTAACCGCGAGCGATCGCGCCCCTGCTCCGGTTCCTGTTCGAAGATGTCGTTTAGCCGGTTCAAAAGGACGGAGGCTAGTTGCATGTTGTCCCACACGCCCAGAGTTCTCAGAATTCCCGCGTAAGCCATCGCTGTGAGCGAGCTGAACGCGACGAAGCCGCCTACGCTCAGATTGCCACTCATGACCTGATTTGCGCCCACCAACAAAAAAATCGCGGTGGATAACAGCCCGATCGATTGCAGCACGCTGTCGTAAGACATGATGATGAAGCTGCTGCGGAAAATCTTCTTCGAGACGGACAGAAATTCGTTGAGCATCGTATCGCGGAAGACCGTTTCCGCGGACGCCGCCTTCACTGCTTCGATGCCTTTGATGGCATCGATCTGGTGCGAGCTATATTTACCCTGGCTCTCCTCCACGCTGGCAAAAAGCGGGCGCAGGACCTTATAAGAAAAATACATCAGCCCGGCGTAGAGCGGCGTCGTCGCGAGGAACGCCAGCATGAGCGAGGGACTGTAAAGGGTCATCAGGCAGACCGAACCCGCGAGCGAGACCAGCGAGAGTAACGCCCCGATTCCTTCGCCGACGGCGAACTCCCGCACCTGCCGCGCTCCATCGAGCCGGCGTTGGATATCACCCGTTCTCCGGCTCGTGAAGTAACTCATCGGCAGGGATAGAAGCTGGCGGCTCAGGAAGTCGAGAATGGCCGTGTCGAGACGTACAGCCGCAAAGGCGAGCAGGTATTCCTGAATGAGGGTAGAAACCTGCACGAAGAACAACGCTGCACCCATGCCGAGCAGGATGACCGTCAACAGCCCCACGTCTCGCTCTACAATAACCTTGTCCACGACCATCTGTGTGAAGACCGGGAAGAGCATCTGCAGAAACGAGACCGCGATCGCGAGCATCAGCACTTGCAGCAACGTTATCTTAAATTTTGCCAAAAACGGCAGCACCCATGTGATCGTCGCCTTACTTTCCGGTGCCCGTTCGAACGCCGTCGTGTAATCGAACAGCGCCGCGTAGCCCGACCAATTCATTTCAAATTCCTTCCGCGGAATGCGCCGAATCCCGATCGCCGGGTCAGCCACGCGCACGGACTTTTCATTCACGTCGAAGAGGACCATCCAATGGTTCCCTTCCCAGTGGATGATTGCGGGCAGCGGCATGTTCGTTAGATTTCGGAGCGAGACCTTCAGCGCCCGAGCAGCCAGGCCCAGCTCGGTCGCGGCCCGGCACATCGCCTTCAGGCTGGTTCCATCCGTCGACGTGTGGCAAAGCTGCCGGATGCGCGTCAGGCTTACCTTGCGGCCGAAATGCCGGCAGATCATACCGAGACTGGCCGCCCCACAATCCATTTCATCGATCTGCGCGACATGCTGGAATTTGCGAATGCGCCGGCTGCGCTTTCGGAAAAACCCTTTCTCGTCAGCAAAGGGATCAGTACTGCCGTTGCGGTCGGCCCCATCCTGCGCAGCTTCATCGACGGCGACCTTGTTGTAGGCGCTGACTTCTGCCGGAAGCGACTCGACCGTGAAATCCAGAGGCACGCGCGCTTCCGTTTTAGCCTTGTATTGCGCGAGGCGCTCCTCGAGCAGCTTCCCGAATTCCGGAAAGTTGTGCTTCAAATCCTGAACTTCCGACGGCTCCAACGCGAGCAGCCGGCAATCAGTGAAGGCTTCGACCGAAGCCGCCCGCGGCGAGCCATTCAGGATCGACAGTTCTCCGAAAAAATCGCCATCGCGATAAAAGGCGAGATTTCGTTCCCGCCCATTGTTGCCGACAAAGGCGCGGGCGCGTCCTTTTTCCAGGATGTACATTGGCCCGGCTCCGTCGCCTTCCTGAATGATGAGCTTTCCTTTTGGGACTTCGACCGGATCCAGCTTCTCAATCAAGCTGCGCAAGGCCGAAGCCGGCAAACGCCCGAAGTTGCTAAATTCGTAAAGGAAGCCCTGCAGCGAGCGGTGCCTTCGGGTTAGCTCTACCTGATGCGCCAGCTCGGGGACTTCCGCGCAGAGCGCCAGAAAATCCGCGCGCGCCAGGCGCAGAACTTCCACCGAAGTGCTGCATCGGATCGACGCGGAGCGCGTTCCGCCTTCACCCAATGCCGCCTCCCCGAAGACATCGCCGGGCCGGAGCGTTGCGAGCGCGATTTCACCCCCGCTCGTGTCGCTCTTGATCGCGCGCGCCCGCCCGGAGAGCAGCACGAAAAATGAGTCCGCGGGCTCGCCCTGGTGGACGATGACGTCGCCGAACTCGTAGCGTTCTTCGTGCAAGAGCGGTCGGAGCCGCTCGAAGTGTTCCTTCGGAAGAAATCGAAACAGCGATGAGCGCTGCAATACGTCCTCGTCCTGCGCTCTCATTCTTCTGATGGGGTGAACAGAATCTGCCACTGAATTCGGCCCGAAGTCAGGTCTGCGAAATGTCGATCCATAATTCGTTGCTCGATCCGAGCCCGCACATCCGGATCATCGGGCTTAGGCTCCGCTTTTCCCAGCAAACGTGAAAGCACATAGCCATCTTCGCGCGGCGTTGGTTCCAGCACGTTACCTGGCGAAAGGCTGAGAAATTTCTGCTGCATCTCCACTGGTATCTCTTCCAGCACAAGATCCGTACGCCGATAGGGATAGCGCCCTTCCTGCGCAACCTCCTCCATCGACATGCCGTCGTCCCGCACGCACAGGAACGCCTCGTTCGCCGCATCGCGCGATTCCAGCTCGATGATTTCCATTTCCAATCGCGTCATGGGCAGACGCAGCGCTGAGATCTCCCGATCGCGCGCTTCCTTCGTCAGAATTTTCGTGCACCGCTCGCGGTAGATTACTTCCATGGCCAGATTCTCTTCCAGCCATAGCTCGTTTTGCCCCAGCCCCCGCAGCCATCCCGCGAGGGCCTCGCCCTCTACGCCGGATCGTTGCACAAATCGCGCCCGTTCCGCTCCCACTAATGCCTCCTCGATTTCATCGGTCTCCGCGCTGGCGCGTGCTGCCACCCGCCAGGCCAGGCGCGTCGCCATCCGATCCAATTCACCGGAAAGCGTCAATTCTTCCGCGAGAAGTTCCCGCTGTCGGGCAGAAGCCTGCGCGAACGGGACCAGATCTGGCTCTGCCTTGCCTCCAAATGCCTTCACCCACTGCTCACG
>JACCXA010000308.1 GCA_013697365.1 Chthoniobacterales bacterium | reverse complement strand
CACGCAGGCAGCTGCGCGAGCGACGAATTTTCCTCGGGCGCTCATCGCTGAAAGCTTGCAGCCTTGCCAGGAATACGCCAAATATCCTGCGTCGCGGAACCCCGTCTCTCTGCGGCTTAGTTCGGGCTGTGGCTCAGCTTGGTAGAGCGCCTGTCTCGGGTGCAGGAGGTCCAGGGTTCAAATCCCTGCAGCCCGACATCTTTTCGTCCTTGCCGAAGGCGACCGCGCAAGAGCGTAAAGACGTGGCTCACGGAGCGCATTCGCTTATCGTGTGGGCCTGCCCTCTCCGGACCGATGGCCCTGACATGAACGATACCGTGCTCACCACTATCGCAGTCACCGGTTTTGGGGTGGCCTTTTTTCATGCGGCCATTCCGACACATTGGCTGCCCTTTGTTCTGGCGGCGCGCGCGCAACATTGGAACCACACAAAAACTCTCAGCGTGACGGCGTTGGCGGGCACGGGGCACGTCCTTGTCACCGCCTTGCTTGGTCTTCTGATCGCATGGTTTGGAATCGCGCTAAATGATCGCGTTGGTGCCTGGTTTCCACGCATTGCGGGAGGCGGGCTCTTGCTGCTAGGCGGATTTTATCTTTATCGGCAACTGACCGGTAAAGGTCATGCGCATCATCATTTATTTTGCGGACACGAGCACACGCACGCTGGCGAGCTGGAAGACGAGCATCATCACGCCGCTCCGCCGCCATCGGCCAGAAAAGCGGCACCGTCCGACCGCGTCGCGATCACCAGCCTGCTTACGCTTCTGACTTTTTCGCCGTGTGAGGCGTTCCTTCCGATCTACGCTTCGGGCGTTCGATACGGATGGGCGGGATTCGCACTGCTGACGGCGATCCTGTCCGTCGGAACGGTGCTTGGGATGGTGATCTTTACCTGGCTGACGCTGGCGGGTGTGCAACGAATCAAGCTCGGTCTTTTGGAGAAATATGAGAGCGGTTTGATTGGGACTTTGCTTTGCGTGGTTGGACTCTTAATTATCCTGTTCGAGAAGTGAGGCGATGGCTAACGAACTCAAAGAAGGCGACCCCGCTCCCGAATTCCAGGCTGTGGCGGTGGGCGGTAAATACGGCGCCGGCCGCGAAGTCTCACTCCGAGATTTGCGGGGCCAGTCGGTTGTTCTGTACTTTTATCCGAAAGACGACACGCCGGGATGCACAAGCCAGGCGTGTGGTCTACGCGATGCCTGGAGCGATTTCGAGTCGCACGCCGAGATCTTCGGCGTGAGCATCGATTCTCCGGCCAGCCATCAGAAATTTATCGATAAGTTCAAACTCCCGTTCCCGCTCCTCGCCGACACAGACCGCAAGCTCGTAGAAGCCTACGGCGTCTGGGTGGAGAAGAGCATGTACGGCAAGAAATACATGGGCGCGGAACGAAGCACGTTTGTGATCGGAGCCGATGGGCGAATCGCCCGGATCTTCCGCAAAGTGAAGTCCGAAGAGCACGTCGACCTGTTGAAGAACGCCCTCGCCAGCTAGGTCACAGGGCTGGGAAGAAGTCAGTTGCGGTTTCGACCATCCGATGCTTGCCTTGTCGCCCGGTAATCCGGCAAGTTGAACAAACCTCTATGGGCTCCCTGAAGAAACGTCGGAAAGCGAAAATCTCCAAGCACAAGCGCCGTAAGCGCATGAAGGAGAATCGCCACAAGAAGCGTTTGCGCTACAAGTCGTAACACGCTCCCGATTGTTTCTCGCTTTTTTGCTGTCGCGCCCTCGAGGCCGTCGCATCCTCGGCTCGATTGCAACCGGGGACGCGTTCCGCTACAATCGCGCCTATGAACGACAGGGCAAGACGGGTTGCGTTCACGGCGCGTTCTCTCGTTATTTCGATTTTCGTCGCCTGGGGTGCCCCGGCCATTGGGGCCGTGCCGCCTGTTCTAAAAGCAGCTCCGGCGCAACCGCCCGCGAAGGCGATTCCCGTCCGGCGTGCCGCCGGAATAGATGACTCGCTCCGCCTGACGCCTCCGCCGGATCTTGCGCTGAATGCGCAAGCGCAACGCAAGGCAGACGCGCTCGCGAATTTTGTCGAAGGAGCCCGCCTTGAGGAAAGCGGTGAGCTGGACGCCGCTCTGGGCCTTTACCAAAAGGTGCTGACGGTCGATCCGGGTGAAGTCGAGCTCGCTTCACGCGTGGCCGCGCTTCTCACGCGACAGGAAGATTATCCGCGCGCGATCGACATCTTGAAGGACGCGATCAAAGCGAACGCGAAGGAAGCCGTGCCTTATTTGCAGCTCGCTTTCATCTACTCGAAGTATCTGCAGAAACCGGAGCAGGCGCTCAAATACGCCAACCAGGCGATTGCCCTGGATCCCGAGAATATCGATGCTTATCAGCGCATCTACGAAATCGAGGCCAGCAGCGGTGATCCGAAACGCGCGCTGGCTGTCCTTGAGCGTGCGAGCAGGGTCCCAAGCAGCAATTCGGCTTTCTGGATAAGGCTGGGCAAGCTCTACGCTTCGATTGTTTTTGTTTCGGAATCCGACGCCGCCCCTGAAGAAGTGCGGCGTGTGAACGCGATCTTCAAACGCGCGGCTGAGAAGGCCGGCGACGATCCCGCCGTCCTCAAGGACGCGGCGGATTACTTCGCCGCTTCGCAGCAAATCCAGGAAGCGATTCCGCTTTATCTCCGCGTGCTGGAGTTGCAACCCGAAGACCTTAATGCGCGCGAAAAGTTGGCCACCGGATTCGTCGCGACCAATCAGCGCGCGAAAGCGATGGAGATGTTACAGGAGATCATCGGGAAGACCCCGGAGAAGTATCAACCGTACGATCTTCTCGGGCAGCTTCAGGATGAAGAAGCTCGCAATCTTCTGCGCGCAAAACAGCCCGAGCAAGCGAAGGCGATGTTCGCGAGAGCGACCGCCAATTTCGAGCAAAGTCTGCTCATCAATCCCAGACACGGGCAGACCTATTTGCGTTTGGCGGAGTTGCTCATCGGACCGCTCCGGGAAAGCGAGCGGGCTGAGAAGATTCTGACCGAAGCGCGAGAGCGTTTCCCGCAGGCCCCGGAGTTCGCCTACTTCCTGGCGATCGCGCAGCGCGAGGCAAAGCACGCGCAACAATCCGTCGCGACCTTCGAAGAAGCGCTCCATGAAGCCGAGGCCAGCGCGAGCGAGCTGCTGACCGCGCGCTTCTATTTCGACTACGGCGCCGCGGCCGACCAGGCCGGACTTTACGACAAAGCGGCGGACCTCTTCCGCAAATCGATCGCCCTGGATCCGGCCAAGGCCGCGGAGGCCTACAATTACCTCGCCTACATGTGGGCCGAACATGACATGCACCTCGACGAAGCAGAGGAGATGATCAAAAAGGCGCTCGACCTCGATCCCGATAACGGCGCATTCCTCGACAGCCGCGGCTGGATTCATTTCCGAAAAGGCAAATATCAGGACGCGCTCGCCGACCTGCTTCGCGCCGCGCAAACGCTGACGCGGGATGATCCGGTTGTCTTCGAGCATATTGGCGACACCTACGCAAAGCTGAACCGCATCCCGCAGGCGCTCGAGTTCTGGCAAAAATCTGTCGTCCTGAGCCCCGGAAACGAGGCCCTCTCGGAAAAAATCGAGAATACGAAGACGAAGCTGAGCAAAGGGGAGCCGGTCAGGACGGAGCCCGGGTCCTAGCTAACGCTTTTGTCGTTTCCCGTTCGCCGCCCACTTGCACCTGCAGCCGTGGTCGCAGCGCGACATCAGCGTCCGGCATGTGCTCAAGCCAACCGGCCTGCGCGGCCGACGCCAGTTGCAATCGGCGACCCGCGCAAGGATAGAAGCGACGATGGGGACGCAGGTCAGACGAGTGCGACGCAAACGGCATCATGATCGCCGGCCCGCCATTTCTAGCAGCCTTGGCAGCCGCACTACGATCTACGCAGTCGTCACTGCTGTTGGTTTCCTTCTCGGTTTTCTCTGCCTCAACTACGTCCCCCGCGCCTATGGCAGCTGGCGTGAATCGCGCCTCCTGAAAAGCGCTGCGGAGTTGCTGCAACAGCAGAACCTCGAAGGCGCTCGCAGCGCCGCGCAGGAGATGCTGAAGATTCGTCCAGACTCGCTGGCCGCCTTTCACATCCTGGCCGACGCCACCGAAAAGCAAAACCGTCCCGAAACAGTGGCCTGGCGTGCGCAGATCGCACGCGTTGTCCCTCACAATCTGGACGCGCAGCTCAACCTCGCCTCTGCCGCCTTGCGCTTCGGCCAACTCGATACGGCACGGCGCGCCTTGGAAGACGTTGCTCCGGCGGACCGGAACAAGGCCGCTTACCACGTCGTGGCCGGCTGGCTGGCGCGCGCGCAGGGAAACGATGGCGCGGTGGAGCAGCACTTCGCCGCGGCGGTAAAGCAGGACCCAGAGAATGATCTCTACCAGTTCAATTTCGCGGTCCTCCAGATTCGCTCGCCTGACCTCGAAAAAAGTACGAGCGCACGCGAAACGCTGCTGCGCCTGAGCAAAGTGGTTGGGTTTCGGGCTGGTTCCTTGCGCGCTCTCCTAAGCGACGCCTTGCAGCGCAACGATCTCGGCGAAGCGGAAGGACTCGCGCAGGATCTCCAAATGAGCCAGCAGGTCACCTTCGCGGACTTCCTCCTTTGTCTCGAATTCTACCGCAAGCTCGACGACAAGAAATTCTCGGCCCTGGTTGAGAAAGTGAAACCTGTCGCGGCCCGCAACCCCGCGGATGTGGCTCAGCTCATGGATTGGATGAACAGAAACGGCCTGGCCGCCGAAGTGTTGAAGTGGACTGATAAACTTGCGCCCGAACTCACCACCGTTCCTCCTCCTGCGGTGGCGATCGCGGAGGCATTCACCGAGGTGAAGAATTGGTCGCGGCTGAAGCGCTGGACACGCGGTGGCGTCTGGGGCGAAGCCGAATTTCTCCGATTCGCTTATCAAGCCCATGCCGCCAGGCAATCCCGCCAATCCCCCGCGGAGGCGGAGTTCTCTTCCCTTTGGCACTCCGCGGAAAGAGCCGCAAGCGAACATCCAGAGCGGGAAGCCACCCTGGCGCGGCTGGCGACAAAGTGGGGCCTGACGGCGGAGGCGAAAAGTCTATGGAAACGCGTGGCCAGAAACACCCCGCTGCGACGCGAAGCGCTTGACGCCTTGTTCCGCATCAACCGCGCCGCCAACGACCTGATCGAGCTGCTGCAAGTCGCGAAGCAATTGCATGAGAGCTCGCCGCGCGAGACTTCGTTGACCGCGAACTACGCGCGCCTCTCGCTCCTCGTCGCTCCGAACACGGAAGAGGCGCAACGAAAAGCGAAGGAAGCCTACGAAGAAGCGCCCACGGATGCGAACTGCGCGGTGACTTATGCGTTTGCGCTCTATAGCGGCGGACGGACTGGCGAAGGTCTTGAGGTCTTGAAAAAAATGCCAGAGGTAGAACGGCACGCTCCGCACGCTGCGCTCTACATGGCCCTGTTGCTCCTTGATAACAACGAACCGGAAGCCGCAAAGGAATACCTTGAAGCTGCACAGACCGGCCCACTTTACGCTGAGGAAAAAAAGCTGCTCGACGAAGCATTGGCGAAGCTAGCCGCGGCACCGCCGAACCCGGTGCCTACGTCTACGCCGCCTCCTTCAGAAACTCCACTCCCCGAGGGAACGCCCCCGGCATCTCCCGCGCCTTTTTCAATCGTTCCGCCCGCTCCGCAGCCGTCACCGGCAACGACTCCGCAGCCATCGCCATAAGTCGTGGCCAAATGCGTCCGGAAGGTGGCGTGGACAGGTACCACGTGATTGTGACCATGCTCGCCATCGAGCCGGTGAGGTAATAGGTCACGCCGGTCCGGTTCAAACGGCGCAGGCAATCCACGAGCAGCTCGCGCTCGTTCATCCCGCGCGGGCCAACTCGAGACGGCGGTGGAGCAGGCGTTGCACCTCTGCAAGATCGGCGCCGGGATTCTGGCGACGAATGCCTTCAAGAGCGACCTCGCAGGAAAGCTCGTGCAGCTCCAGCGCGACGGCCAGCCGTTGCTCTCCGGTCATCTCACGATAGCGCGCGATCTGCCGGTCCAATGCCGTGGCCGCGGTCATGAATCTCCGGTAACCCACAGACGAATCGGCTGACAACTGCGGCGGGGAGTCTGCGGCAGCTTCATTCAACGCTGCGCCGCCAGGCGCGAGCTCGCCTGCGGTTGCGGCTGTAGAATTTTAAGTTTGAACGCGAGGCGCGTTCGGGAGTTGTCTTGGACTGGAGTTACTTCGCCGCGGACTGCAACACACGACCTCAACCCTGCCTTTTCGCGCTGCTCTTTCTCGCGTCGGGAATCGCGGCGGCCCTCGCTGACACGCAGACGGGTGTAACCACTCGTGACGCGCTACATGATCGCGCTGCAGGGCATTTTCCCGAACGACGATCCGAATGGAACGCCTTCGCAGCAGTTCGCGCCGGATCGCGTCGACCCTTTCCTGGGAGAGATCAAGACCTTTCCATTTGGCTTCGTGCCTCGGGGCTGGGCCGCGTGTGAAGGCCAACTGCTGCCAATCAATCAAAATCAGGCGCTCTTCGGCCTGCTCGGCAC
>JACCXA010000290.1 GCA_013697365.1 Chthoniobacterales bacterium | reverse complement strand
GCGGCCTTGCGCCCATGTCATCCACGATGTCGCGCAGGCTCTGCATCACGAGAACGCGTTGTTCATTATCCAGCAGCTCAAGCCGATGATCGGTTTCGGCGGCGGTGATAACAGGAACCAAAACGGAATCGTAAAGCGCCGTGAGCGAGTTCGCCTTCAAATACGTTTCCACGAGCTCCATTTCATCGCGCTCGCCGGGCGTGAGGAGCCGATGGTAGCAGTCCTCGGCGGGCGTGAGCGCTTCCTCATCGCTGAGGACAACGCTGAGGAAAGCGAGCCGCGGCACGTGCCGGCCCATGACCACGAGGCAAACGGTGAGCGGCGTGGCCAGCACCAGGCCGACCGGGCCCCAGAGCCATGTCCAAAAGACTGCGGCCACGATCAGCGCCATCGATGAAACCCCGGTGCTGGAGCCGTAAAGCCAGGGCTCCATCACGTTGTTACTCAGCAATTCGAGGACAAGGAAAAGGCCGATCGTAAGCAGCGGCATCATCCAACCTGGCGAGACCGCGAGTGCCAGCGTGATCGGGAACGCAGCCGCGATCCATGGCCCCACATACGGAATAAAGCGCAGCACGATGGCGAAGGCGCCCCACAGAATTGCGTTCGGCACGCCGATAAAATAAAGCCCGACTGCCACCGGCACGCCGTAGCTCACGTTGACGATCAACTGCATGAGCAGGTAGCGCGAGACCCGCTCGCCGGCATCGTCCATGGCACGGGTAGTGGCGCTGATGCGTCCCTGGCCGATCAGGCGAATGACGCGGCTGCGCAGATCTTCTCGTTGCAGGAGCATGAAAATGACAAGCAAAAGAACAAGCGCGGCCGTGCCCAACGGCCCCAGCACCGGCGCGATGATGAGCTGCATTAGCTCGAGGGGATTTGCCTGTGTGCTCTGGACCATTTGCACAGGTGCAGGCCGCGGGTTCGGCGGACTAGCCACCGCGGTCTCGGGCTTGCCCGGGATCTGCGTGATGGTGGGAGCGTCGGCTCCCGGTAAATCCTGCTTCAGTTCCTCGACGGTTTCCGAGAACTTCTCGAACGTGCCGGAGCCCGGCGATTTCAGGGAGCGCAGCTTGCCTTGGATGTTTTCCTTGTAATCGGGCAGCTTGGTCGCGAGATCGACCAGCTGCCGCGTCAGGACCCAGCCCGCGCCGCCGGTGGCGGCAAAGATCAACGTCACCACCAGAAGGACGGCGCAGATACGTCCGATCCATCGCTCCAGGCGCCTTACGATGGGCGTGAGGAGAAAAGTGAGCAAGGCCGCGAGCGAAAGGGGAATGAGGAGATCGCGTGCGATATAAAGCGAGGCGACTATGAACGCTGTCAGCGCCACCGTCCAAAGGCCGACGATTGCGTCCGCGGATCTGGTCTTGCTTATCGGGCCAGGCATGACGTGAGGTCGAGTTCGAGGCCGATCTTAAAGTTGAGAGCGGAAAGGTGCGGCGGAAGCATCCGCGACTTTTTGTGCGAGAGGACGCTGCTGCCTATCCCGATGCGTCACTTCCTGCGAGTTCGGCTCATCTTCCTCAACCGCGCGCGTCTCGCCTTCCGCAATCTCGCGGTCGATGATGTTGAGGTTCGCTTCGTTGTTGAGGCGGAATGAGCGATTGTCGAAATTCGCGGAACCGACCGACGTGCAAAGCCCGTCATTGATCCGCTGTTTAACCTTCTTTTCGCCAGAAATGAAGTTGCGCGCGAAGACAGTCGCCGCGGCTGTCACGGCCGCGGTCACACCGATGGTGGCTAATTGCGAGCGACGGGCTTTCATCGCTGGACGGTAGCCCGCCTTGGGCACGCCAGCAGGAAGAATACACATAGCCTTTGGCCCTTCCTCTCACCCCAGTCTTAAGGCCCGATCAGAAATGACGGAGGAAAGATACCGTACCATTAAGAACGCGGGTTCGCGTGCTGACGAACGCGGAGTGCTGTGATACTATCCTGGCAACCGGACGGGGGGATGATTCGGATGCAGATCTGCGCCGCTCGACGGAAATTCGAAACTACTGCTTAACGCGCGATGAAATACCTCGACGAATATCGGAGTGAGGAGATCGCGGACAAAATCGTCGCCGAAATCCATCGCACCGTGACCCGGCCCTGGGTGCTCATGGAGGTCTGCGGCGGCCAGACTCACAGCATCGTTAAGTACGGGATCGATCGTCTGCTCCCCAAAGAGGTCGAGCTGGTGCATGGCCCGGGCTGTCCGGTCTGCGTCACATCGCTGGAGATGATTGACAAGGCGCATGCGATCGCGCAACGGCCGGACGTCATCTTTTGTTCTTTCGGCGACATGCTGCGCGTTCCGGGCTCAGACGGCGACCTGCTCGTGCTCAAATCGCGCGGCGCCGACATCCGCATTGTTTACTCGCCGATCGATTGTTTGAAGATCGCGCGAGCTAATCCCGACAAGAAAGTGGTCTTTTTCGCAATTGGATTTGAAACGACCGCGCCGAGTAACGCGATGTCCGTCTGGCAGGCAAAGAAGCAAGGTGTACAGAATTTTTCCGTGCTTGTTTCGCACGTCCTCGTCCCACCTTCGATCGCTTCCATCCTGCAATCGCCGCAGAATCGCGTGCAGGGATTTCTCGGGCCCGGGCACGTCTGCACGGTGATGGGTTACCGCGAATACGAACCTCTCGCCGAACGCTTCCGCGTCCCGATCGTCATCACAGGGTTCGAGCCGATCGATATTTTGCAGGGGACGCTGATGACGCTGCGCCAGCTCGAAGCCGGCACGCACACGGTCGAGAATCAGTATCCCCGCGTCGTGAACCGCGAAGGAAATAAGGTCGCGCAGGATCTGGTGAACAACGTCTTCGAAGTTTGTGACCGAAAGTGGCGCGGCGTCGGATCGATCCCGAAAAGCGGGTACAAACTCCGCTACGAATTTCGCGAGCACGATGCCGAGCGCATCTTCGATGTGAGAGAGATCGACACGCAGGAGCCGGCAAATTGCATCAGCGGCCTCGTTCTCCGAGGCGTCAAGAAACCGCACGATTGCGCTTGTTTCGGGAAGCAATGCACGCCGGAGAATCCACTCGGCGCGACGATGGTCTCGGCGGAAGGGGCCTGCGCGGCCTACTATGCGTATGGTCGCCACTTGGAATTGAATCCGCAGGATTTAAGGCAACCCGCGGAGGCGGCATGACTTTTTGGGGAGCGCACGCGCCTCGCGTGCTGGCGCTGGCGCCCTCGCCAGCGCGAACTTTTCTCTCCCCGGGGTTTCCCAAGCCAGGTTCGTCTCGGCGAGGCGCCGAAACCAGCAGGCGAGGCGCGTGCGCTCCCCAGAAGAGAAAGTCGGGCGTCGCCGATATTTGCTCGTGAACGCCACGCTTCAACCGAGCCCAGCCGACAAGACGACTGAGAGTTTTCGCGAAAAGGTGCTCCGCAAAGCAGGCGAGAGCATCGAGATGAAGGAGAAATTCTTCATCAAA
This sequence comes from Chthoniobacterales bacterium, assembly GCA_013697365.1. GTDB lineage: Bacteria > Verrucomicrobiota > Verrucomicrobiia > Chthoniobacterales > UBA10450 > JACCTI01. The sequence continues at coordinate 7,152 of JACCXA010000290.1, read as the reverse complement.
TACGCGGACCAGATCGAAGCCTTGAGCCGCGAGATGGCGACGAGGTTTGCCCGCGGCAACAAGCTGCTGACGATGGGAAACGGCGGCAGCCTTTGTGACGCGATGCACTTCGCGGTCGAATTCACGCATCCGATCATCGAGAAGCGCGCCGCCTTTCCGGCGATTTCGCTCATGACCGACATCGCAACGATGACCGCGATCGGCAACGACGCCGATTTTTCGCGCATCTTCGTCGATCAATTGCGGCTGCTCGGTAATCCCGGAGATATGGCGCTGGCGGTGAGCACCAGTGGCAAGTCGCCTAATCTGATCTACGCGCTCGAAGAGGCGCGCCGGCGAGACATGCTCACGATCGCCTGGTCGGGGAAGGATGGTGGACGGTTTCCTGAGCTGGCAGATTACTCATTCATCGTGCCGTCATTCAGCATCCATCGCATCCAGGAAGTGCACGCCACGCTCGTGCACGTTCTGTGGGACTTGATCCACATCGCAGCCGGAGCGGAAGATGTCATCTGAAGCGACCGGCGATGCTGGTTTGCTGGGCGCGGTCTGTCCGATCCCGATCACCAATTACAGCGAGATCGTGCTCGCTCATGGCAGTGGCGGGAAGCTGAGCCATCAGCTCATGGAGAAGATGGTGCTGCCACAGTTCCGGAACGAACTGCTCGAACCGCTGCACGACGGCGCCATCTTTTCGATCGGCGGTCAGCGCGTCGCCTTCAGCACGGACTCGTATGTGGTGAATCCGATCTTCTTTCCGGGCGGTGATATCGGAAAGCTGGCCGTCCACGGGACGGTGAACGATCTGGCGATGTGCGGTGCGCGGCCGCTCTATCTCTCGGTCGGCTTTATTCTCGAAGAAGGCACACCGATGGAGGAATTCTGGCGCGTCGTGCAATCGATGCGCGAAGCCGCGGACGCGGCGGGCGTTCTGCTTGTCACCGGCGACACGAAGGTGGTTGATCGCGGTAAGGCCGACAAAATTTTCATCAATACCTCGGGCATTGGCGTCATTCCGGAGGGGATAAACATCAGCCCAGGTCGCGCGCACATCGGCGACAAGATCATCATGAGCGGAGCGATGGCGGTGCACGGAATTGCCATCATGTCCGTGCGCGAAGGTCTTGAGTTTGAAAGCGAAGTCGCGAGCGACACAGCTCCGCTCAACGGCCTGGTGGAGACCATCCTCGCCACGGGGGAGGACATTCACGTTCTGCGTGATCCCACCCGCGGCGGAATCACGAGCGCGCTCACCGAGATCGCGCAGGCCGCCAGGGTTGGGATGTTGCTGAACGAGGCGACGATCCCGATCAGCGAGGATGTAAAAGGCGCCTGCGAAATCCTTGGCCTCGATCCCCTTTATGTCGCGAACGAAGGCAAGCTTTTGGCGATCGTCCCGCCTGCGTCAGTCGAGCGAGTGCTCGCTGGGATGCGCGCGCATCCGCTGGGATTGGAGGCCGCAATCATCGGCGAAGTCGTCACGGAGCATCCGGGCTTCGTCACGATGAACACCCGCGTCGGTGGCCGGCGCGTTGTCGACATGCTTTCCGGCGAACAACTCCCGCGGATTTGCTGAGTGCCGCGTTCGAGCCAACTACTCGCCGCCGGGCGGTGGTCGGACGAACCTGCTCAAGGTTAGCCTTTCGCGCGCCCGTAGAGTTGATTCAGAAAATCGGATGCTGCGGTAACGCAAAAGACCGAGCAAACCAGCCGCGTGGCGCGCGGGGCGCGGGTGTGCGCGAAGACAAGGATCGAGGCCACCCATGGCGCGATGCAATAAGGGCATGAAATCAGATCACCCACCGCTTCCTGAAGGCCTTCGCCGCGCGCTTCCTCTTCCACCTCGCCCGCGCCGGCTGACTTTTTAAATTTCACAAAGGGCGCGCGAAATGGACTGGTCACGAGGTCCTTCGTGACGATGCGGCTTAGCTTATGTGTGGCCAGACCTAAAAGAATGAGATCGCTCCAATTCAGGGCGGGTGCATCGTCGTCTTTCCCGGCGGCCGAGCCGGCTAGCGCGCCGCTGAAAGCAACCGTGAACAGACCCACCAGCGCCGCATAGCCACCGAGCGGCCGCTTCGATTCCGAGTAGCCGTCGACCCATGCGGTCGTCGCCTTGGCCGTGGGAGGGCGACGTTTACGGCGCGACTTGATTGGTTTGTCAGTCATTCCGTTTTCCGAACTTACTATTAAGAGGTGCCGAAATACTTCTCGAGCGACGCGCGATCACCCTTCCCCGCGACCAGATACGCATAGTCATCCCCACCCCAGGCCGCCGTCATCCAGTCGCCTTGCGCAGCGAACTCCGGTGTTTCCCTCTTCAGGCCGAGTCGAGGCAAGGCGCCCCGTTTGACCGCGAACAGGTGGACCAGCTCGCCGTCTTCGCGCTTGAAGCAGATCAAAGCCACGTCCTGCCCGCGGAAGCGCAACGTCCGGCAGCCCGCGGGATCCAATCGCCGCAGCCCTCGCGGAATATCCAGCTGAGACGGCGCACCGTTCTTCTGCAGGAATTCCGTCAAGCGCACAATCTCCGATGACCTCAATTCCAGTGGCGGATCGAGTTTTACGAAGCTCACCAGTTCATCGCGATACTCCGCGAGCGACGGGGCCGGCTGGAATGGGCCGCGCCACGAACCGAACAGGACGGCAAGAGCAATGATCGATGCGGCGGCCAGCAGGAACCCGCGATTCCAGTTGCTGCGCTGCACGGTTCGCTTCTCCCACGCGCTGAGTCGCGACCGGAGGCCGGCCGGCACCTCTCCGCTTTGCAGCTTTGAGGAGATGATGCGGTCGAATTCCTGATGTTCGGCCCACCACTGCGCCAGTTCCGGGTCCGCGGCCGCGGCGGCTTTGGCTTGCTGAAGACGCGGATCCTCGGTCTCCGGATCTCCGGGGCGATAGACGCTGAGGACGGCGCGGATTTCGGACTTATCCATTTTGTCCTTCATTGGTTAACGACACGATCTTTCGCGCCTCGATTGTGGTCAGGTCGTCAAGGCTCCTGCGCATCTCTGCTTTGCCTCTGGAAATCCGCGACATCACGGTCCCGAGTGGTATCTCGAGGATCTCGGCAATCTCGCGGTAAGAGTGTTGCTGCATGTAAAACAAAGTCACGGGCGCGCGATAGCGGTCTTCAAGGTTGAGCAACGCTTTCTGCACTATGTTAGCGTCAATCGCGTTCGCCACGGACGGAGAAAAATGGGGCGGCTCGACAAACTCCGTTTCTTCCTCCGTCTCCACAAAATGCGCGGCGCGCCGTTTCTCCGCGAGGAACTGGCGATACAAAGTCGTGAAGAGCCACGTCTTCACCTTCGCCGGGTCGCGCAGCTGGTGGCCTTTCACCGCCCAGGTGAGAAAGGTGTGCTGGGTGAGATCGGCCGCTTCAGATTCCTTACGGCTCAATGAGAGACCGAAGCGGTATAGTGGCATGTAGAAATCCTCGACCAAGCGCTCGAATTCCACATCGGCCACATGCACCACTACCCAGCGACAGACCCAGCCGCTAGTGAAAACTCGCCCTCCGTCCCTTCTGCAGCGTGAGAGTGCAGCGCGCGCCAGTTATTCCCTGATGCGAAATAATTGCCGGCCCCTCTGCTCATAGTCGTATGATTCGCTTCATCCTGTTTTTCGGTTTCATGAGCATGGCAGCCTCGTCGCGCGCGGCAGATTTGACCTTTGAGAGCGGCCCGACTCGCACTCATCTGCTCGAGCTTTACACCTCGGAAGGCTGCAGCAGTTGTCCACCGGCCGAGGCCTGGCTGAGCAGGCTGAAGGATGAGCCACGGCTTTGGCGCGAGTTCGTTCCGATTGCCTTTCATGTCGATTACTGGGATCGGCTCGGCTGGCGCGATCCCTTCGCTTCGAAACAATGGACCGCGCGGCAATACGAATATTCGGCGCGGTGGAAAAGCAGCAGCGTGTATACGCCGGGTTTCGTTTTGAATGGACGGGAATGGAGAAACAGCGGAGTTCCGGCGGCGTCGACAGAAAGGTCAGGCGTCCTGAAGCTCGCGCTCACGGAGGGTGACACCGTGGAAGCTAAGTTTGCGCCGGAAAGTGGGGAGATGCGGACGTTTGATTTGCATGTCGCCCGGCTCGGCGCGGATCTGCGCATCCATGTGAAAGCAGGCGAAAACGGCGGGCGTAAGTTGCTGCACGATTTCGTGGTTCTCTCGCTCGTGAAAGAGCCGATGACGGGCGGAGCGAAACAAGTGCGTCTACCCCCCGGCGGCGCCGGGCAGGCCTCTGGCGCGCGCGAGGCAATCGCCGCCTGGATTACCGAGAGCGGCCGGATCGAGCCGCTGCAGGCGGTCGGTGGCTGGCTGCGATGACGCCGATCCGGGATTACGCGCTGCTCGGAAATTGCGAGACGGCGGCGCTCGTCGATCCGAACGGCAGCATCGACTGGCTCTGCCTGCCGACGTTCGACTCGGCTTCCGTTTTTGGGAAGCTGCTCGACCAAAAAAAAGGCGGAGACTTTACCCTTCGACCGGCGGGAGAGTTTCAAGTCGAGCGCAGATATTTGGATGATAGCGCGATCCTGGAGACACGCTTCCGCACCGCCGCCGGAGTCGTCAGGCTGACGGACTTCTTTGTTGTGGCGCGGAAGGCGAACGCGCGGTTCTACGATTTCACGTCGCTCCACCCGACGCGGAAGCTGGTTCGCCTCGTCGAATGGGAAAGTGGGGACCCGACGGCGATGGAGATCCTAGTGCGCGCCCGTCCGGATTACGCACGCAAATCGCCGGACTGGCGGGAGCTGGCCGAGGCCGGCTTTGTGCTCGATGAGACGACTTTTTTTACGAATGGGGAGATCCTGCGGAGGGAGGACGACCTGGCTGGAAGTTTTCTTGTGGAACCTAATCGCCCGCTCTTCGCCGTGCTCGATTACAGCGAAAAGCCGCGCATGCCGGATCTGCCGACGATCCACGACTGGCTCCAGCTCACGACCGCATTCTGGCATGAATGGAATCTCTTCAATTACTACCGCGGCCCGCACGAGAAATTGGTTCGTCGCAGCGCGGTTACGTTGAAGCTGCTGACGTACGCGAGCAGCGGGGGATTCGTCGCGGCGCCCACCACGTCGCTCCCGGAGCAGCCCGGCGGCGACTCGAACTGGGATTACCGCTTCTGCTGGCTGCGCGACACCGCGCTCTTCATCCAGACGCTTTTCGGACTCGGATATTCTGGCGAAGCAAGCGCCTTTCTCGATTTCGCGGTCGAGAAGTGGATGGAACGGAACAAACTGCTCGGCGAGCAATCCGAAGTGCCTACGGCGGAAGTGATGTATCCTGTGTGCGAGGCGCCGATTCCGCCGGAAACCGGGCTCGACCATCTCGCCGGCTTCGAAAACTCAAAACCGGTCCGGACGGGCAATCGCGCGAAGGAGCAGTTCCAGCTCGATAACTACGGTTACTTGCTTCAGTCGCTATTTTTCTTTCGTCACACCGGCGGCAAGATCGATCAGAAGAAGCGCGAGATGCTCCTGCGTCTGACCGACGAGACCGTTCGTTTCTGGCGGAAGGCTGACAACGGGATTTGGGAAGGAACAGAGCTGGAGCAATACACCTACGGAAAAGTCATGTGTTGGGTGGCGCTGCAGCGCGCCCGCGATTTGCTCGGCGACGATGATGGCAAACTCGAAAGGACCTGCGCCGAAATTCGCCGTGAGGTCCTCGACCGCGCGCTCGTGACGAAAAACGGCCAGCAAATCCTCTCCGCGAAGCTCGACGAAGCGTTTCTCGACGCGTCCAGTTTACTGACCTTCACAACCGGGTTTCTCGACGAAGATCTGGCCAAACCTACGCGCGAAGCGGTCGAACGGGGTTTGGCGCGAGATCCTTTAATCTATCGAGGCGAAGAAAAGCCGGGACAGGAGGGAGCTTTTCTTATTTGCAGTTTTTGGTGGATCAATCATCTCATCCAGGAAGGGAACCTCGAGCGTGCGGAATCGATGCTTGCACGAGTGGTAAGCATGGCCAGTCCGCTCGGTTTGTTCTCGGAGGAAATCGATCCCGAATCCGGGGCTTTCCTTGGGAATTTCCCGCAGGCCTTCTCGCATCTCGGCTTCATTCAAACCGTTTTGAACCTTGAAGGCTCAAAAAAAATGCCAGGCTTCCACAAGTTACCTGACCACGAAAAATTCAAGCGCAGTGTCGGGCCCACGATCGGCTTCAAGGGCATCGTCGCCGGTCTTATGCGCGTGCCGAAAACCGCGAAGCTCTTCACTTCGAACGCCTCGAAGTGGCGAGAGCCCACGACATAGCGCAGCTTTCGCCAGCAGATCCGGGGAGCACGGGCTGCCAACCCGTAGTTGCCGGGAGTTTCCCGCAACACTCGCGGACGTGCCGCCGCCGGTTGTGTCACACGTTTGGTGGTCGCGGGAGGCTCCCCGACCCACGGGCGACAGCCCGCGCTCCCCGGACTTCTCTGCGACATCTCGGGTTATCCGCAGACGATCGCCCCGAGTAGCATCGCCAAAATGGGCGCGGCGAAGTAGATCCAGATCGCTTTCCAGTTCCGGGCTGGAATAGCAGAAGCGACGCTGCGCGCCGGATTTAAACTCATGCCCGAGAGCGGCGACTCGAAGGTGATGTAAACGAGGAGAAGAAAGCCGGCGAAGTATCCCAGGAATGGCTTTAGCTGATCGCTTTGATACACCAACCGAAGCGTCGCCATGAGAATGAACGAGATAACAAACTCGGCGATAAAGGCGACGACCACGCCAGGTTTCCCTGGCTCCGTCACGACGTAGTTGACGTCTTTGTGCGCGCTCGCTTGCCGGAACGGCGCGGCGGCCAGAACGACCCCGAGCCAGCCGCCAATGAATTGCGCGATGATGTAAAAGAACGCGTCCCAAGCCTGGATGCGTTTCAGATAAAGCATGGAGAGCGTAACCGCAGGGTTGAAATGCGCGCCGGATTGCCGTCCCCACGTCGAGTAGATCAAAAGGATCACCGTCCCGCCAATTCCGAGACCAAAGATGAAGCGACGGAGGAGTGGCGCTGCGATCGCCTTGTGCAGCCTGGATTTCGGATGCTCCAGCGCGAGAGCGAGAAACAACGCCACCGCCATGAAGATTCCGAGTTCGACTCCTTCCATGAAATAGCGCGGCCAGTGCTGTCGGAGGGCTTCCAGCGGATACTCGAGGGC
>JACCXA010000076.1 GCA_013697365.1 Chthoniobacterales bacterium | reverse complement strand
GACAATGCCGCGCTCCCGCCGCCCGCTGGTGCACCTGACGCCGCCACGGGGGTCGCCGTTTTCAATTTTTCGAGCATCAACGAGCCCGACATTTTCAGGTAGAGTTTCGAATTGTCTTCGTCGTGCGCGGCTTTCGGATCGAGCAAGCTGCGCATCGCATCGACGAACTCGTCCCGCGCCGCCGGCTCGTTCTCCAAGTGGGCGATCAGCCCTTTCGCCGTCTCGATTTTGACGGTCGCTTCCGCTCCAAACATGCTCGCGATCTGATCCAGTTTTTTCTTTATCGTCGCATCCGCGGCCTGGCTATTGGCCGCTATCCCGGCGGACGCGCTGCCTTGCGCCGCGACCGCCGCATCAACCACATCGGTGAACTTCTTCGAGGGCCAGATCACCCCGATGATTGCGAATTTCCTTTTCCTCAAAAGGTCCGGGGCGACCTTCGCGAAGTTCTCGAACAGCTCGAGATAGAGCTTCTCCGCGGCGGCGTCATCGTTATTCCAACCATGCGAGACAACGAAGACATCCGTCGTCCCGGCTGGAACAGTGACTTGATTCAAGGCGGCGCCATTCTTATCGAAATGCGCAGCGACGTAGGGAATCTGAGCGATCGCATTCATAGCTATGGTGGTGTCGTTAGACTGACTGGATGGCGCGCATCAGGTCAATCAACCCCGCGCCCTGAAAATACCGATCGCGCTTCAAATCCGTCGCGCTACAGAGAAAGATCGCCTTAACCTTTTCCGGTTCGCCGATGAACTCGCGCCGCACGGAGAGGAAGGCGGCGATCACACCGCTCACGTGCGGCGCGGCCATGCTCGTGCCGCTGTCCTCGACGTATTCACACTTTTTGCCCTGCGCCTTCTCCGCCAGCGTCTGGCCGGTTGCACAGGAAAGGATCTTCTCACCGGGCGCCACCACATCCGGCTTCAGCCGTCCGTCGCCGGTCGGGCCTTTCGAGGAAAAATACGAGACGCCGTAAACATGCGGCATATCACGGTGCGTCGAGCCGACGGTGATCGCGAGGTCAGCATTTCCAGGATCGTTGATCGTCACACCCATGCCTGCGTTGGTCGTCCGTTGTTGCGCAGCCACGGCGCCGTAGCCAGTGTTTCCCGCCGAAACGACAACCACCACGCCCGAGCGCACGAGGCGGTTGATCTCCACGCAGAGCGGGCTCTGCCCGCAGGCGAACCATTCCGGGTCGAAGTCGTAACCCAGGCTGATGTTCACACCGTGAATGAGGAAGCGTCGGCCATGTCCGTTCTTCTCTTGAATATGCGCGAGCGCGGCGATCAGGTTACTGACTTCGCCGTGGCCGTCGTCATCCAGCACCTTCAGACTCACGAGACGACTTCGCGGGGCCATCCCGCGGATTGAGTCGAGCGGAATTTCCTGTGTCTCCACGCTCGGAAGCGCTCCCTCTTCATAGCCGCGGATGCTGCGGACGACTGCGCGCATCCTGTTCGCGGTCGCCTTGGTGCCGTCCGCCTTCTGTTCCCCGGCGATGATCCCGGCGACATGCGTGCCGTGACCGAAGCGGTCGACGAGCGCACCGCTTTTCCCCTTCGGCACATCCTGGGTATCGGTGAAATCTTCGTGGAGCGGGGAGGCGGGATCGATGTTCCCATGCAGCGCGAAGTGCGGGTGCAAGACGTCGATTCCGGAATCCATCACCGCCCATGCGATGTCGCGACCATGCGCGGAAAAGGAACTCTGGGCCGCGTCGGCTTTGACGGTCGAAAGCGATTTCGTGATGCAGGCGGAGATGGCGAAGTCAGGCCAGATGCGATAAATCGCGCGGTAGCGGTTTGCATTCGTGTGCGTATCCGCTTCCACCACCTGCTTGCCCCGGACTTTTTGCCGCGCCGCCTCCGCATCACTCCTGCGCCGGGTCGCTTTGCTCCCCTTCAGTTTCGCCTCAGCGTTCTTCGCATCCAAGCGGACCAGCTCTTTGATCACGCGACCTTCCAGGCGCGCGAACACGTACTGGTTGCTCAGCTCGGTTTTTCGTTCGTGAATGTGCTGCTCCTCGTCGCTAACACGGACATTTTTCTTCGCGGCCTCGATGTTCTCGCGAATCCAGTCCTTGGCCGCCTGTCGCCCATCGGGAAGATCGAGATTCGCGTCGATGATCACGTCGAAGCGTGACGGCAGTATGCGGAGGATCGGACGGACCGGCAGATCGGCATTCAATGCGAGCAGCTTTCGCACGACCGGTCCGGTAATCGCTGTGAAGCTATATTCGCCCGCTGCATCTTCAGCCGGTGCCTCCACGATTTCTCGCGCGCTGCTGCGGCTGGCCTTGGAGATTGCTTCCCTGACCAGGCGATCGGCCTCTTTCCGTGCCGCGCCCACTCCTCCGGGGAATTCTGGGTTGTAAAACATAGCGCCGGTAAAACGTTCGCTGATATCCGGCCAACGCTCCTGGGCGCGTTCGATCTGCGCGACCTCCGCTTCGATCGCATTCAGGAGAGGAATTGCGATGACACTGCGATCCAGCATCGTCGGGTCGAACGGGCCTGGTACGCCCCGCCTGGTAAAAAAATCGCGGCTGTTCATGGCCTGCGCCTAACGAGGCGATTCGCCTCCGCATAAACCGGAGCCGCCATCCGCCTCCACCGCCAGTAGGCCAAACTGCCATCACCGAGTCAAGCCAACTGATGCGGCGAAATCAGCGGCGCTCCGTCCCGCACGCGTTCCTGTGCTGAAGCAGCCCTGCAGCAGATAACCACCCGTGGGCGCTTCCCAGTCGATCATCTCTCCGGCCACAAATACACCGGGCATTTTGCCGATCATGAGCGCAGCGGTCAGCTCCGTCCACGCGACGCCTCCGGCCGACGAGATCGCTTCCGCGATCGGGCGCGGTCCACGGAGCGGCAACGAAATGCGCTTAATGCGTGCGATGAGTCGCTCGATCTCGTGCAGGTCTTCAGGGAAAATGCTCTTGAGCAGAGCAACGGCGGACGGACTTAACTTCACGGCCCGCAGCCATTGCGCGGGATTCTCTGTTCTCGTTAGGCGCGCGCGGAGTGCAGCGGCGGAGAGCTGAGGCTTCAGGTCAATCGCGATCTCCGGCGATTGCATCGCGCGGAGTTTTGGCCCGAGCCGGTAAATCGCACCGCCCTCGATCCCGTAGCGCGTGATGAGTAGCTCGCCGGAAACCGACTCACCGCCTGCGCTGACGGTCAGGTTTTTCAGCGGCTGACCTTCTTGTTTTTCGAGGAACGCCGCCGGCCACTCGATTTCCCAGCCGCAGTTTGCAGGAGACCAGGGAGTGATCTCGATGTCGTGTGCGGCGAAAAGCGCTGGCCATGTTCCCTCTGATCCCGTTTCGGGCCAGGAAGCGCCGCCGAGCGCAAGCACGACCGCTTCCGCACTAATGGCGAACGGCTCCCCTTCCCGCACGAGCTCCGCGCGCCAGAATCGGTCGTGGAATTGCAGACTTGTTAGGCGCGCACCTGTCCTGAATTGAACTCCGGCCAGACGCAACCGCCGGAGCCAGGCGCGCAGCAGGATCGCCGCTTTCTGTCCTCGCGGGAAGACGCGGCCACTCGTGCCGACGTAGGTTTCGACGCTCAACTCATCAGCCCACGCGCGGAGATCATTCGGCCCCAACTCGCGCAGCAAATCACGCCAGCGCTCGGGCTCCGAGTCATAACGTTGCGGGAAGTTCTCAACCGGTTCGCCATGCGTCAGATTCAAACCGCCCCGGCCGGCGACGAGGAACTTCCGGCCGACGGAAGGCTGCGCGTCGCATAGTGTGACGCTGGCGTTCGCCGCCCTTGCGACCTCCGCAGCGCGCAAACCCGCCGGGCCTCCGCCGATCACGAGCACGGAACAGTCGTGAATACCCACACGGGATTGTAGCGCGAGTTTCAGCTCGGAGCCGGGCTAAAGCTTCGTTCGAATCCCGCAGGTGCGCAGCGCACAGCAGCCGCGGAGACCCTCGAAGAGAACGAATGCCAGGAAAGGAAAACGAAAGCTCCGAGCACTGAAGATTGCTGCACAACCAAGAGCCCCGCGAGGAAAAGCAGAACCGCCATCAGCCCCCGCAGCAGGCGGCCGGCGCTGGATTGCAGTCGTGAATCAGAGAACATTCGCCCGTGGATTCACCGGTCCCGGGAACTCGTAAGATCATCCATCTCGACATGGATTGCTTCTACGCCGCGATCGAGGTGCGGGATCGGCCGGAGCTGCGCGGCAAGCCGGTCGGGGTCGGCGGGGCCCGCGACCGGCGCGGGGTGCTTACAACCTGCAATTATGAGGCGAGAAAATTCGGTGTCCACTCCGCCATGCCGACCTTTATGGCACTGCAACGTTGCCCGAAGTTGATCGTGCTCCCGACGCGCTTCGACGTTTACCGGCGGGAGTCGGCGGTCATTCGCGCCATTCTTCACCGCTTCACCCCGCTGGTCGAACCGCTTTCGCTCGACGAAGCCTACCTCGACGTGACCGCGCATCCGGGCGCGCCGGGCGCGCTCGCCCAGGC
>JACCXA010000284.1 GCA_013697365.1 Chthoniobacterales bacterium | reverse complement strand
GTGCCGGTTTCGACGATCTCAGCCGGCGTCACCGGATTATCAACGCTGATGTGCTTGATGCCTGGTTTCCGCCCGCTCCAGGCGTGCTGACGGCGTTGGAACGGATCTCGAGTGGTTGATCAGAACGTCCCCGCCAGTGGACGGCAGTGGCCTCACGCGAGCGATCGCGCGCGCGCGGCGCGTTGCGGAGGAATGCATTCTTCCCGCGGCAGGATCATCTGACGCCATCTTTCTCGCGCTCCGGCATTGGCTGAGAGAATCGTCGCGCGTGCTGCTGCTCGATCCGACCTACGGCGAGTATGCGCACGTCCTCGAGCGCGTAATTGGCTGTGAGGTGCAACGCTTTAGATTGTCTCGTGAAGATGGGTACTGCGTCGACTCCGCCCGCCTTCGAAGCGTCTTGTTGAATAACTACGATCTCGTGGTCATCGTAAACCCGAATAGTCCGACCGGGCGACACGTTCCGCGCGCGGAGTTGGGATCAGTCTTAGTCGATTCTCCACAGGCGACGCGATTTTGGATCGACGAGACGTATGCCGAATATGCAGGCCCGGATGAATCGCTCGAAGCTTTCGCAGCGGCGAGTCCGAACGTGGTGGTTTGTAAGTCGATGTCGAAGGCCTACGCGTTGAGTGGAGTGCGGGCGGCTTATCTTTGCGCCTCGCCCCAGAGCATCGCGGAGAGCTGCGGTCGATCACTCCACCCTGGAGCGTGAGTCTGCCTGGGCAAGCCGCGGCCGTGCGTGCGCTCGAGGATCCCAATTATTACCTAGCGCGTTACGCCGAGACTCATCTGCTGAGGAGGGAACTTGGTGAAGAGCGCAGGAAGACAGCTCCTGGGATCGAAATCATCCCTGGCATTGCCAATTTCCTCCTCTGCCACTTGCCAGAAGATGGCCCCACCGCCCCGGCAATCGTGAGTCGCTGCTGCGAGCTTGGCCTTTTTCTTCGTGATGCGGGTGCAATGAGCCAGACGTTGGGGTGACATGCATTGCGTATTGCCGTCAAAGATCAGGCGACCAACTATCGCATGATCGAGATTTTCGCGCGCGTTGTGGCTACTACTTAGTTCTTCGCGAGCTGAATGTCCCGGCCGCGCAAGATCCCGTCCGCGCCCTACGTTCCGGCGCACACAAATCTTACCAGGATTAAGTTCTCGAAGAGGGCAACACAGGCAACATCCTCTACCTCATGGATGAACTGGGCAACGTCTGGTCTGCCCTTGGCCAGATGATGCATGCCTATCAGCTTGATCTCTACACTGTCTGGAGGAATCCAAATTCACCCTTCGAGATCCATTTCACCGATTACGAAGCGGCCTATCTGGCGATGGATTTCACGGACTGGGCCTTGCTTGCGCTCGGCTGTTGGCGTGGCGCTGGAGACGACCTTGCTCGGCGCGAGCATGGATGAGGACGAGGAGTTGGAGGTAGTCAAGATTTTGCAAGACGTTCGTGAAACTCTGGACGAGGAGACGGCGGATACCGATGCCTGGAAGACGTTCTCGAAGGCGGTGGCAACCGGCACGGAGGATTTGGTTGAGAACGACGCGAAGTTCGAGGCGGAGGATGAACCGCAGTATCAGATCACCGACATCGACGAGGCGCGGAATGACAGGATCATGCCGATCTCGTATCAGAAAGCTGAGTAACGGCAAAAATCCAGACCCTCTCCGGCTGGTTTTCCAGATTCAATTCGGGCCAACCCGTATCAACGCTTCGCCGACCCAAACTCCCCATTGCCTTCATCGATGTAGGTTGCTTCTCTGATCCTCGAAAGCTTCAAATATTGGCGCCACTCGCCCTCGCCGAGCTCTCGGCGCGCCTCGATTGTTTCGCTTCGCATAACTGGCGATTCGTTCGCCACACCTGTCAGCGCTTCTGTAAGGACGCGGCCATCGAGCTTCTCAGGCGGACGGAGGTCGAGGAGGTGTAGGACAGTTGGTGCGATGTCTACGTTGCCGCTTGGGGGTTGCGTTTGGAGGTTGCGTTGAAAATCCGGACCTGCAGCAATGAGCGTATTGTGCACGTCGTAGGCGCTCAGGGAGGCGTGCGTTCCCTTTCCTACTGCACGGGTGGCGTCGGCTACTAATTCGCCTGCGATGCCGAAGCGATTCTTCGCCGCCGTCCAGCGCATCGCGACCACAACATCAGGAGGCTCCGCGGTATCGAGCCGGGCGGTTTGCAGATCGAAGGTGCCTTCAATTTTTTCGCGCGCGAAGATCACGCCTGCGAAATCGGAACGCTGCAACATTTCCACGAGCCGGCGGATCGTCTGCTGCTCACGATCAACGACATAAAACAAAGTGCTGCCGCCATTCCCCACGACCATTACTTGCCCGGTCTTCGGCGTCTCGGTGAAGCGGTCCGGTGCGTCGAAGCCTGCTTTGCGGAGAACGTCAGGCACATCCACGGCGCGGTTGATCGTGGAGAAGCCGTGATCTGACACGACGAGCACATTCGCGTGCCTGCGAACGCCCTTCTTTTCCAAGACCTGAAGGACGGTTGCGAGATTGCGATCAATATTCTTGATCGCGGCGAGCGCCTCCGGCGAGCCGGGGGCGGTGTCGTGTTGCGTAAGATCGGGATCGCTCAACCAGAGCACGGAGTAATCGGGAATCCCGTCGCGCCAGAGAAAGCGAGTCAGCGCGCCGGTCGTAAAAGCATTTCGATCGTCGTTCGTGTCGGTTGGACGAATCCGGAAAGGTCCGAGCAATTTTTCTAGTTCATCGCGCCGGCGCTCTGGAAGTGGCGCGCCCGCGAAGGCCGTCGTTAATTGCGTTCGGCGCGCGATCGTCCATTCGGATTTTCGATCGTGCAGCATGGCGATCGATTTGCTGCCAGCCACGACCGCGGTCCCGCCCGCGGCACGAACCATCTCCGCCACCGTCGGCTGGGTGAGATATTTGCCGCCGCTGATTTCGTCCCCCCGGCGCACGACTTCCTCGACCGCGGTATCGACCGGTCCTTCGACGCGAATGGCCGGACGATACTCCCGGTTGGCCATCAAACCGCTCCTCGCCGGGTACACCCCGGTCGCAATGGCGGTGCCATTCACCTGGGTGGCCGTGGGATAAACTGAGTGGTGCTTGAGGAAGGTCACGCCCTCCTGCGCAAACTTCCAGAGGGTGGGAGTATGTGTTTCGGAAAGGAAGTCGGGGCGCATGCCATCCCAGATTACGAGGACGACATGCCGCGAGGGTTTCTTTGGCTCGCCATATGTTGAGCCCGCGCAGGCCGCACAGCATGCTGTCCCGAGGAGCAAGCGCAGCAGTGTCACGCAATCATTACGCGCGAGACGCGACAGTCGCGCGAGCGAGAAATTGAAAAAGGGGGAAGGGGTCAGTCTGGGCATATGCGCAGAAGTGGTCACGGTCCGAGTGGAAGCAGCAGAGTCGGCGCTAATGGCTCGAACGGTGCGGATCGATTATTCCGGCGCAGTTTCATGAGAGGAAGCGCAGGGGTCGCGTCTAAATGGCGTTGCCCCAAGTCGTGCTGAGGAAATGTCAAAAGCGGGGGCCTTAGCCTGGGGAGCGCATGAAGGGGTCGATTTGTGCATGGCAGCGGCTTAAAGAGCCCGACGGGCTCTCGCTCGATGCCACGACGGGAATTATCAGTGGCATCCCAACGCTCAGCGGCACTCATTTCGTTGTCATACGCGCAAGCGGACAATCAGGAGATGCTGTGGCCAC
>JACCXA010000283.1 GCA_013697365.1 Chthoniobacterales bacterium | reverse complement strand
CTGATCGCGAAGAGCTCCTGGTGGCGGAGATATCTGTCGATGTGATTCGTTCCGTGCGCGAACGCATGCCGGTCTTCGCGCATCGGCGTCCGGAGCTTTACGGAAAGGGGCGTGGCTAGAGAAACGCTCGGGTCAGTCCCGTCCGGCGCGCTCCTGCGCGTCCTCGGTCTTGGCTTCGGGATTGCGGTGCTCGTCGGGAACACCATCGGCTCTGGCATTCTCCGCAACCCCGGAGAAGTGGCCGGCCGGCTACCGAACGTGAGCCTTTTTCTCGGCGTCTGGATTGCCGGGGGCGTCTACGCATTGCTGGGTTCAAACGCGCTGGCAGAAGTCGCTTCGATCACGAGGGAGTCGGGGGGATACGGCGTTTTTGTGCGCCGCGGTCTCGGTCCCTATCTAGGGTTTGTGGCGGGCTGGAGCGATTGGCTGTCGACCTGCTCGAGCGTGGCGGCTGCTGCCATCATGATCGGCGAATCGGTCAACGTTTTGGCGAGGGGCAGAGGAGCTATGATTCCTTTTGTGGGAGCGGCGGTGTTGACGGTGTTCACGCTCCTGCAATGGCGGGGCATCAAGTCGGCCAGCAACACGCAGAACGTGACGACTCTTCTCAAAGCCGCCGCCTTTCTGGTTTTCGTTGGCGTCTGCTTCGCGTTCGGCGACGCAGCCAGCGCGCCGAGACAACCGCCGACGGTGCCCCAGGGGATCCCGCTTTTCGTCGCTCTTATCCTCGCGATGCAGGCGGTGATCTTTACTTACGATGGCTGGATTGGACCTGCTTACTTCGCAGGTGAGCTTCGCGATCCGGGACGTGAATTGCCGCGCGCCATCTTCTCGGGCGTGGCGGCAGTGATCGTCATTTACCTATTGGTAAACGTCGCGTTGTTGAGTGTGCTGCCGATCGCGCAGCTGGCAGGCGACCCTTTCGCGGCCGGAAGCGCGGCCGCGGCGATCTTCGGGCCACGAGGTGACACCGTCCTGCGCGCCCTTGTCATTCTAACGCTGCTCAGCGCGATCAACGCCTATCTGCTCATGACCTCGCGCACTTTGTGGATGCTGAGCGGCTGGACCAGGTTCGCTCGCGGACGCAGAGTGAATGCCGGCGGGACGCCGACCACGGCGCTGTTGCTCAGTGCGATCGTCTCTGTCCTGTTCGTCTTCAGCGGCGCATATGAGCGCGTCATCGCGATCACCGCTTTTCTCTTCGTCGCAAACTACACCTTCACCTATCTGAGCCTTTTCATGCTGCGACGGCGCGAACCGGAAGCGCTGCGGCCGTATCGCGCGTGGGGTCATCCCTGGACCACCGGATTTGTCCTGCTCATTTCCGTTGCGCTCCTCCTCGGCGCATTGATGGCGGATACCCGCAATAGCATCGCGTCGATCGGGCTCCTGCTGCTCAGTTATCCGATCTTTCGCATTCTCAGTCGCCGCAGGCAGTCGGCGGCTTGAATCAAAGCTCCCACTTTTTAGGCAGTTTTTGCTTTTGCTCGTTCATGGGCGCAAAAAGATCGCCCAGCTTTTCGACGCGCCGCAAAGTGTCATCCGTGCGGAAAACAAGCAGGTTCGCATCCTTCTTCTTAAGCGTGGTCTCCACCTCATCCCACGTCACCGGCGTCGACACTGTCGGCTCATCCTTGGCGCGCAACGAATACACATTCACCGTCGTCTTATGTTCGTCGTTCTGACTCCAGTCGACCAGCACCTTGCCGCCGCGAAGCGACTTCAACATATTGTGCACAACCGACTCGGGGTGCTCCCGTTCGAGATGCTCCGCCAAGGCGCGGGCAAGCGCCTTCGTCTGATCGAACGTGGCCGGTGTATTGAGCGGCACATAGACCTGCAGGCCCTTGGACCCGCTCGTCTTGGCCCAGCTTTGCAGCTTCATTTTGGCTAACAAGTCGCGCAACCAAAGCCCAACCTGGCAACATTGAACAATGTCCGCGGGCGGACCGGGATCGAGGTCGAAGACCATCACCGTTGGCCTGGCGACATCCTTCTTTTTCGCGAGTGAGGTATGAAGCTCGAGATCCGCCAAATTCGCCGCCCAAACGAGGGTAGGCAGGTCCTGCGCGAGACAGTAGTGCATG
>JACCXA010000269.1 GCA_013697365.1 Chthoniobacterales bacterium | reverse complement strand
AATGCAGGTCGTCGTGCAAACGCCACCCCTTCTCGATCAGGCTATCGCGCAAGACACGCGCGCGTTCCCAGCCCGGTTCATGCGTGCCGGTGTCGAGCCAGATCTTGAGCCGGGGGCGCGCTCCTTCGTCGAGGTTTTCCACCATCTTTAGGACCGCTTCATTATCCCACCAGATGGAAGGCGACATCACGGCGAGCCGGCGGAAGACATCCGGATGCCAGAGGCCCAGCGCCATTGTGGCCAGACCGCCGAGCGAGGATCCGCCAAGGCCGGTGTATTGGGGAGCGGGCAGCGTGCGATATTGCGCATCGATAAATGGTTTCAGCTCATCGATCAGAAACCGGCCATATTGACGGAGCAGACCCTTGCTGCGTTTGCGTTTTCCCTCCTCGAGCCGGCCGCGGGTAGGTGCGTATTCGTGGATGCGGTGCTCCCCTGTGTTCGCGACCGCGACGATAATGACGGGCTTAATCAGTTTTTCCTGGACGAGCCGCTGCGCGGTTTCATCCGCCCGCCACTCGGACCCGCCGAAGGCGGTGGCCGCATCGAAAACATTCTGCCCATCGTTGAGATACAAGACAGGGAAGCGCCGGGTGCGCGCGCGGCGATAGCCCGGTGGGAGATAGACAAGCACATCCCGGCTGTTGCCGAGAAGCCTGGAGGCAAAATCGGAATGGCGCTGGATGTTGCCGGTGAGGGTATGGTCGCTCATGCGCGGACAGTGGTATGACGGAGAGCATACGACTTGTCCAACTGGGACGGATGTTCTGTTTTACGGCGGCGTTTTAATCCTGCGCTTTCAGCTGCACTTCGCCGTTAGGTCCGAATCACAGTGCCCGTGCCGGTGAAAGTGCGGGCTCCCAGAGCCCTACAAGAGAGTGCTGGACTTCATCATCCGGTTTGCTCGAAATGCCGGCGGTCATGAACGAACGCTACATCCGGTGGTGGACTCCCCACTTAAGTCGCGACTTTGAGATGCTTGTTTTCGGGGATGGAGGCGGGATCCCGCTCGTCCTGTTCCCGACGTCGTTTGGGCGCTTCTATCAGAACAAGGATTTCCACCTGACGGATGCTTGCGCGTCGCACGTGGAGAGCGGGAAGATCACGATCTATTGCCCGGACGCGATCGATCTCGACAGTTTCTACAACAAACAAATTCACCCGGCCGATCGGATCAAGACGCATATGGCGTTTGAGAACGTGATCATTCACGACGTCTTCGACCTGGCCCGGCGCGAATGCTCCAGCCATCGAGTGGCAATCTGCGGCGCAAGTCTGGGGGCATACCACGCAGCGAACATTGCCTTTCGCCACCCAGATCTTGTCAGTCACCTCATCAGTTTAAGTGGCGCCTTCGACATCAGCGATTTCTTCCACGGCTATTACGATGACAACGTTTACTTCAATAGCCCCTACGATTACCTGCCCAACATCTCAGACCCATGGCGCTTCAATCACATGGGCATCATCCTCGGCACTGGCGAATGGGATAACACGCGTCACGAAAGCCTGCGTCTCTCCGGGATTCTCAACGCGCAGGGGATCAACCATTGGCTCGATGACCGCCGCTGGTGCGGACATGATTGGAACTACTGGCGCGAAATGCTGCCCTTTTACATCTCAAATCTCTAAGGAGTTTCTCTCCAAAACTGAACGCAGATTTCAGAGTGAAAAATCACCCCTGCACCCCTCTGGTAAACTGCGTAAATCTGCGTAGTCTGCGGACTCTTCTTCACCGAATAACACACGGCTTATGAAAAAAATCGGAATTCTCTTCGGTCAGGAGAACACTTTTCCTCCCGCGTTCGTTGAACGCTGCAATCAAAAGGGAAATGGTGATGTGCACGCCGAGTTCGTGCGGATCGACAAGGTCGTCCAGGGAGAACCATGCGGCTACGATGTCATCGTCGATCGCATTTCGCAGGATGTGCCGTTCTATCGCGGATTCCTCAAGAACGCGGCGCTGAGCGGGACTGCGGTGGTGAACAATCCTTTCTGGTGGAGTGCCGACGAAAAATTCTTCAACAATGCTCTTGCGACCAGGATTGGCGTGGCCGTCCCGCGCACCGTCCTGCTGCCATCTCACCAGGTGCCGCCCGACACGAGTGACGGGTCATTCCGCAATCTTGCCTACCCGATGGATTGGGAAGCGATTTTTGCCTATGTGGGTTGGCCGGCTTATTTCAAACCCTTCGCGGGCGGAGGCTGGAAAAACGTCTACAAGCTAAACAATTCGGAAGAATTCTTCCGCGCCTACAGCGAGACCGGACAGCTAGTCATGATGCTGCAGGAGGAAGTGATCTTCGACATGTACTTCCGCTGTTATTCGATCGATCAACGGAACGTGCGCATCATGCCGTACGAGCCGCGGAATCCGTTTCATCTCCGCTATCAAACCGAATGGCAGACGCCGCCGGAGATTCTGCGAAAAGTGCACGAAGGTGTGCTGGCTCTGAATCAGTATCTTGGCTACGACCTGAATACGGTGGAGTTCGCCATCCGCGACGGAGTTCCATTGGCGATTGATTTTTGCAACCCCGCGCCCGATGCGGAAGTCACGTCGGTTGGGCAGGCGAACTTCGAGTGGGTCGTGGAAGCTGTCTCCGAGATGGCGCTTCGCAAAGCGCGTGAGCACGTCCCCGGGCAGGATAATCTGAGCTGGGGTAAATTCGTGCAGGCCGGAGCGATGAAGCGGCCGTTGCAGTCGATGGCGTAGGAACCCGGAGCACAGCGCGTCTCGTCTATGCGGCCAGCGGGCGTCTCGCCTGCTGTTTCTGAAGATGCTGCGACGCGACCTTTCGCCACCGCGACGTATCGGATTACGTCACGCTTCTGCGCCAAACTACCGGGCGAGACGCCAAGTGGCCGCACAGGCGGGACGCGCTGTGCTACGAACGCCCCTGCTCAGGACTTGCACGCTCAAATGTTCTGGCGCTTCATTCCCAAGTGATCCCGCACGACCACGTTTTCACCCTCGGCGTCGAAGAAGAATTTCAGATCGTCGACCCTGAGACGCGGGAACTTCGCTCCCATATCGAGCAAATGCTCGGCGACGGCAAAGTCGTCATGCAGGAACGGATCAAGCCGGAGATGCACCAGTCGGTTGTGGAAACCGGGACGGATGTGTGTCACACCGCCGCCGAGGCGCGCCAACAGGTCCTCCGGTTGCGCAGCGAACTTGCCGAGCTGGCCGCGCGTGGCGGGACCAAATTTGCCTCGGCCGGGACTCATCCTTTTTCGCATTGGCACGATCAGCGCATCACGGAAGGCGAACGCTATGAGACGATCGTCAAAGACATGCAGCAGGTGGCCCGGGCGAATTTAATTTTCGGGCTGCACGTGCATGTCGGAATCCCAAACCGCGAGATGGCGATTCACGTTATGAATCAGGCGCGCTACTTCCTGCCCCACATCTATGCGCTCTCGGCGAACTCCCCCTTTTGGCTCGGACGCAATACGGGCTTCAAAGGCTACCGCCTGAAAGTCTTCGAGCGCTTCCCGCGCACTGGCATCCCGGACGCTTTCGAAGGGCTCTCCGAGTACGAGGATTACTGCAAGCTGCTCGTCCGCACGAACTGCGTCGACAATGCCAAGAAAATCTGGTGGGACATCCGCCTCCACCCGTTTTTCGACACGCTGGAAGTGCGCGTCTGCGATGCGCAATCCCGTGTCGACGACACGATCGCTCTGGCCGCCTTGATTCAGGCGATCATCGTGAAGCTGCACAAACTTCAACGCCAGAACCTGAGCTTCCGCATTTACCGGCGCCGCTTGATCGACGAGAATCGCTGGCGCGCCGCCCGTTACGGTCTGGATGGCAAGCTGATCGACTTCGGGCGCGAGCAGGAGATGGAAGCGCGCGGTCTGCTCAACGAGATGCTGGAGTTCATCGGAGC
>JACCXA010000263.1 GCA_013697365.1 Chthoniobacterales bacterium | reverse complement strand
GACGCCCACGTTGCGCTTCGTGCGCTTCTTTCCGATCCGACGATCGCATCGAAGAACTGGGTCTATCGGCAATACGATCATATGGTTCGCACCGGTACCGTCGTTCTTCCGGGTTCCGATGCCGCTGTCTTCCGCGTGCGCGCGGCCGACAAGATTCTCGCCGCGACCACGGACTGCAATTCGCTCTACTGCGCGCTCGATCCGCGCGAAGGCGGGCGTATCGCCGTTGCGGAAGCGGCGCGCAACCTTACCTGCTCCGGCGCCACCCCGCTGGCAGTGACGGATAACCTGAACTTCGGAAACCCCTACAAGCCGGCAAACTTCTGGCAGCTGCGGGAAGCGGTCGAAGGGATTGCTGAAACCTGCCGCGCTTTCGAGACGCCGGTCATCGGGGGGAACGTATCTCTCTATAATGAAAGCCCGACGGGGGTAGTCGATCCAACTCCGACGGTCGCCATGGTCGGCCTGGTTGAGCGCGAGGAGCACATCACCACGCAGTTCTTCAAGAACGCGGGCGACGTGATTATTCTCGTGGGGGAGATCGGCGACGAGCTGGGAGCCTCGCGCTTTTTAAAGGTCTGCCATGGACTTAAGGCAGGATTGCCGCCGCGGCTGGATTTCGCGCGAGAGAAGCGGGTGCAGAATGCCGTGCGGGAACTGATCCATGCGGGTCTTGTGAAGAGCGCGCATGATTGCTCGGAAGGCGGGCTGGCTGTGGCGCTCGCGGAGTCCTGCTTCAATCCGGCGGGCCTGCTCGGCGCGGTCGTGCAAGTTTCCAGTTTGCGCTGGCATGCCGGCGGCCATTTCGAAGCTTGCGCGTTGTTTAACGAGTCCCAATCCCGAATCGCTCTCTCGGTGGCCCCGGGGAATGTTGATGATGTCCAGCTGGGACTTCGCGCGGCTGCTGTGCCCTATTGCCGCCTTGGTACCGTCGGCGGCGATGAATTACGCATTGATCTACCAAACGCGAGTTATCGCTGGTCTATCACTGATCTATATGACGCCTGGTTTAACGCCATCGCTCGTGCCGTCGTGGGAGACTCCCCCTCTCAAAGAATTCCGAGCCTGTAGGTGGGCTGGAGATGCCGAACCATTCATTGAACGCCGCTGCCGATAGTGGAGTATTGCAATGCGATGTCTGAAGATGCCTTGAATGGGGTCGAGCAACCGGACTCAGAGATGTTTCCGCAGCACGAGTGCGGCATCTTCGCGGTCTTCGGTCATCCGAATGCCGCTGTGCTCACTTACTATGGGCTTTTCGCGCTCCAGCATCGGGGGCAGGAAAGCGCGGGCATCGTGACGAGCAACGGCGGCGGTTCGTCCTTTCAGATGCACCGGGATATGGGGCTGGTCTCGCAGGTCTTCGGCGCGGCGGAACTCGAGCAGCTCAAAGGCACGCGCGCAGTGGGTCACTCGCGCTACTCGACTACCGGCTCAAGCACATTAAAGAATGCGCAGCCCTTCGTGGTCGATTGCTTCCGCGGCCAGATCGCGGTCGCCCACAACGGCAACCTGATCAATGCCGCTGTCCTACGCGACGAGCTGGAACGTAAAGGTTCCATCTTCCAGACCACGGCCGACAGCGAGATCATTCCGCATCTCCTCGCGCAACCGCTGAGCAACGGCGGCAGCGCCCTCAGCGTGCTGCGGCGGCTGGAAGGCGCGTTCAGTCTCATCATCATGAGCGAGCGCGAGATCGTGGCGGTGCGAGATCCGTTCGGCTTCCGGCCGCTAGTTCTCGGCAAGCTCGACGGTGCTTATATCATCGCTTCTGAAACCTGTGCTTTCGATCTCGTCCACGCGGATTTCATTCGGGAGATCGAGCCCGGCGAAGTGGTGATTATTAGTGAAGATGGCATTCGCTCCGAGTGGCCGTTCCGGGATGAGAAACAGGCGTTTTGCATGTTCGAATACGTCTATTTTTCGCGGCCCGACAGCATCATTGGCGGGATCAATGTCGCCAAGGTCCGGACGGAAATGGGACGTGAGCTGGCGCGACGCTATCCGGTCGAAGCCGATATCGTGGTGCCGGTGCCCGATTCCGGGAATTACGCGGCGCTTGGTTTTGCCCAGGAGCTGAATATTCCCTACGAACACGCCTTCGTGCGCAATCACTATATCGGGCGCACCTTTCTCCAACCGAGCCAGCTGATCCGCGACTTCGATGTGCGCGTGAAGTTGAACCTGATCAAGGAAGCGGTGGAAGGAAAACGCGTGGTGGTCGTCGATGACTCGATTGTCCGCGGCACGACGGCCCGGGCGCGCGTGGTCAACCTGCGCGAGGCCGGCGCAAAAGAAGTTCACATGCGCGTGAGCTGTCCGCCGCATCGGTTCGCTTGTCATTACGGCATCGATTTCCCGGATCCGGAGAAGTTGATCGCGAACCAGCTTTCGATGGAGAAAATCTGCGAATACCTCGGCGTCGACAGCCTGGGGTATCTCGACGTAGCCGGGATGGTCCGCGCCACAGGCAAACCGATGAGCGAGTTCTGCCTCGCCTGTTTCACAGGGGACTATCCGCTGCCGGTCGATCCGAAGCTGGACAAGTTCATCATGGAAAAGCGTGAAGGGCGATCGAAGGCGCTTTCGCAGGAAGAAGCCCATCCAACGCTCTTCGCGGATCTGCAGTAGGCGATCGGCGGAGTTCTCGTGGCCACAAAACGAAAAGCGTACGCGCGCGCGGGCGTCGATGTTGATCTCGGGAATTTCGTAAAGAAAAAGATCCAGGCGCGTGTGAAAAGCACGCATGGCCCGGAGGTTCTCGGCAAGATCGGCGGCTTCGGCGGCTTGTTCGCCCCAAACTTCACCGGCGTGCGCGAGCCGGTCCTGGTCGCGAGTGTCGATGGCGTCGGCACAAAGCTGAAGATCGCCTTCGCGCTCAAGCGCCACGACACGGTCGGAGCCGATCTCGTGAATCACTGCATCAACGACATCGCAGTCCTGGGCGCGCGTCCGCTCTTTTTTCTTGATTACATCGGCGCAGAACGACTCGATCCGCCCGTCTTCGATCAGATTCTGGCCGGTTTTACGAAGGCCTGTCATGCCGGGAAGTGCGCTTTGATCGGAGGCGAGACCGCGCAGATGCCGGGCATGTATCGCAAAGGTGAATACGATCTCGCGGGCTGCATCGTCGGGGTTGTGGATCGCAAGCGCATGATCGACGGGAGTCGCATCCGACGCGGCGACCTCATTTTGGGAATGGCCTCGAACGGATTGCACACGAACGGCTACTCGCTCGCGCGAAAAATCCTGCTGGAGAAGATGCGGCTGAAGCTGGGTGCCAGACTCCCGGGCCTAAGAAAGTCGTTAGGCGAAGAGCTTCTGCGCACGCACGTGAATTATCAGCCGCTTCTCGACAAGGTTCCGGTCGAGAAAATCCATGGCCTCGCGCACATCACCGGCGGCGGCTTGATCGACAACCCGCCGCGCGTTCTGCCGACGAACTGCGACGCCGTCATTGATACCATGAGCTGGCGGGTGCCCGCCCTCTTCGAGATTTTGGCGGAGAACGGCGGAGTTCCGCGCGAAGAAATGTTCCAGGTCTTCAACATGGGCATTGGGATGGTGGCCATCGTCGCGGCGAAAGAGAGCGAACGCCTTCGAGCGGCTCTGCGCGCAAAAGTCATCGGCCGGATCGAAGACGGGACCGGCGTGACGCGATTGATCGGACGTGGCCCCCGCTAGCGCGGCTCGGGGTATCCGTGACAACGCCGAAAGTCAGTCCTACTCTCCATCCCATGGAGAAGCGACAGCTGGGAAAAACAGACATGGAGGTTTCCGTCCTCGGTTTTGGGGGCTCCGAGATCGGGTATGAAAATGTCAGCGCGGAGACGGTGGAAACTTTGCTCAACAGCGCGCTCGATGCCGGTCTCAACGTCATCGATACCGCCGAATGCTACGAAGGCAGCGAGGAACTTATCGGCCGGACAGTCAATCATCGCCGGAGCGAATTCTATCTCTTCTCGAAAGTAGGGCATCCCCGGGGTCTGGGCAGCGAAGATTGGTCGACCGCGTCCATCCTGGAGAGCATCGAACGAAGTTTGCGCCGTCTCCAGACCGATCGTCTCGATTTGATTCAGCTGCATAGCTGTTCTGAAGCGGTCCTGCGAAAAGGGGACGTTATCGCTGCGCTCCAGACAGCCCGGGAACGCGGCCATGTGCGCTACATCGGCTACAGCGGTGACAGCCTGCCGGCGAAGTTCGCCGTCCAGTCTGGAGCGTTCGATACCTTGCAAACTTCCATTAACATCGCCGACCAGGAGCCGCTCGAACTGACTATCCCACTCGCCCGCGAGCGCAATGTGGGCGTGATCGCCAAGCGGCCCATCGCCAACGCAGCCTGGAAGACCGGGCACAAGCCGATCGATTCGTATCAACACCCCTACTGGGATCGCCTGCGCATGTTGAACTACGACTTCCTGCGCTGTCGGCCTCTTGAACAATCCATCGCGCACGCGCTGCGCTTCACCCTCAGTGTGCCGGGCGTCCACACTGCCATTGTAGGGACCACCAAGCCGGAACGTTGGCAGGAGAATGCCCGCAGCCTGGAAGCTGGCCCTCTGGCAGAAGCGGAGTTCGAAGGGATTCGGGAACGCTGGGACGATCTCGCGCCTTCTACCTGGGTCGGCCAGACGTGAGGCAACGAAAGCTTGGCCGCGGGGGCCCAGTTGTTTCGGCTCTCGGGCTCGGCTGCATGGGCATGTCCGACGTCTATGGAGGCCGGGACGAAGCGGAATCGATCGCTACCATCCATCGCGCCCTTGAGCTCGGCATCACTTTCTTCGACACGGCCGATGTCTACGGGCCCCATACAAATGAAGAACTGCTCGGTCGCACTCTGAGAGGCCACCGGGAACAGATTGTCCTCGCGACGAAGTTCGGCCTGACACGGGACTCCGGAAAGCCTCAGTTCAACGAAGTCAACGGGAAGCCGGTCTACGTTCGTCAGGCTTGTGAAGCCAGTCTTCGTCGACTGGAGGTGGACGTCATCGATCTTTACTATCTCCACCGGGTCGATCCGGAAACTCCGATCGAAGAGACTGTCGGAGCGATGGCTGATCTGGTTCGCGAGGGCAAGGTGCGCTTCCTGGCTTTATCGGAAGCCGGCGCGGAGACGATTCGGCGCGCGCATGCGACTCATCCGATCACGGCAGTGCAGTCCGAATACTCGCTCTGGACCCGCGATCCCGAGGATGGTGTTTTGCAGACCTGCCGCGAACTTGGGATTGCCTTTGTTCCATTTAGCCCGCTGGGGCGCGGGTTCCTTACCGGACAGATTCAGCGGTTCGAGGATCTGGAAGAAGGCGACTATCGCCGCGGCTCGCCCCGGTTCCTGGGCGAAAACTTCCAGCGCAATCTCGACCTCGTGCAGCGCGTCGCGGAAATTGCGCAGGCGAAACATTGCTCACCAGCACAGCTGGCTCTGGCCTGGGTTTTGGCCCAAGGCGAGGACATTGTTCCTATTCCCGGCACGAAACGCCGTCGCTACTTGCAGGATAACGTCGGCGCCCTGGACGTAAACCTAACGAGTGATGATCTTGCCGCGATCGAGAAGGTCGCACCTAGGACTGCTTTCTCCGGGCCGCGCTATGGCGAAGGCATGATGAAGATGGTCAATCTCTAACTGGGAGGGGGCTGCGACGCCGCCTGCGCCGACGGACAAAACAAGGAGGCGGCTCGAAAGCCGCCTCTCCGTTGGTTGATGACTGATCCAGTCTTAAACTCGCGGCTACTTGCTTTTCGCACCCGCTGCTTTACGCCGTTCCGCCCAGCGCGCTCTCATGGCTTCCGCCAGCCGCCGTCGCCCCGCGGCTGTTATGCCGCCCCGCTTTTTACCTCTCCTGGTCGACTTTTCT
>JACCXA010000223.1 GCA_013697365.1 Chthoniobacterales bacterium | reverse complement strand
TCGTTAAGGTGCATCGCTCCGCCGCCCGTCACCATAAAGATATCGCGTACGACGCTTCGACGAGGCGTTGGGTGATATAATCAGCAAGGCGAATCATGTGGAATTCAAAGTCTTTGGGCGTGCTGCTTGGCGAAACGATTAGGCCTGTTACCCCGGGCTCTTCCTGTAGAAGCCGCAACGGCAGACTCTTCCTTTGGCCAGGCAGATCGTCAATTTGATAGGCAACTTAAAACGAGCGCTTCTCCGCTAACGTGCTCGCTCCGCTGCCCTTTAGCGAGACGGGTTTCGGGACCAGAGTCTTCTCTTCTTCTGAGAGAGCCTCGTACCATTTGTCCCCGACGAGCCGCTGCTCTTCCGGTTCCAAGTAAGCAACTGTGTTAGCCTCGTTATTTATCACCTTATACCCGTGCTGATTCAGATAACGAAAGCACTTAAAGCGATCCTCTTCTGAGAGGAGACCTTGCTCAAAGTGAATGATCGTCGGCTTCACCGCGGCGAAATCGATCATCTTGATGATTTCGAAGTCGAATCCCTCCGCATCGACTTGCAACAGATCGACCCTCTGCAAATTGTGTTTACGGAGCAGGCTTTCAAACCGAACCGTCGGGACGGAGATCGCCTCCACCTGCCCTTGCACGTTCTGGAAATTCCCGACCAGCGTTTCCCTGGAAAAACTTGCGAGACCGTCCGCCCACTGTGGCAGGTCAGGATCCTTCCGAAAGCGATAGAGCGCCACCTGTCCGTCTTCCTTTGCGATCGCCGCATTTTCAAAAGCGAGGCCTTCCACGTTGGTGTAGTTGCGCTGCAATCGCGCGAACACCTCTGGCTGAGGTTCCACCAACACTCCCCGGAAACCATACTTCAGCACGAATCTGCGAATTGGGTCGTTCGATACCCCGTCGTTCGCGCCGATCTGAACAAAGGTGAAGTCCGAGCACCGCTCACCATTGAGCACCATGCGGAGCAGGACATCGCTCAGGGTGAGCGCCAGCGTGTTGCTGGCTTGAATCGGTTCGGCGACCTCAACCCCGGTGTAGGGCGGTGGCGATGGCCGTTCTGGAGAGATTCTGTGAACCGCATAGCCGAAGCGACGCAGTGCACCACGCGCGATTCTCTCAAAAAAGCTCATTTATCATCTCCCCCGTCCTGACTCTTTGGCTGCCGCGCGCACCATTAACTTAAAGCCATTGGCCCCGCAACGGTCGATACACTTATCACTCCGACGGAGATGGACGAAGTAGAGACCAAGGCAATGCAGGGCCCAGCATCACCGCGGCAAAGATCTTCCCCAACCAGTACGCTCTGTTCACCAGTTCGCGCCCTTGAAAACCAAAGCCTGCCCTGATGGGAGACACAGGGGAATGGCACTCTTGCCGACAAAAAACTCGTCCATCTGGGCTTCCCCCGATTTTTCCGACAGTGAAGTAGGGATCAATTCTATCGGTCTATTTGGGATTCAAAGGCAACGGGGCTGAGATAGGCAAGGCTGGAGTGCAGGCGGGTGCGGTCATTAAAGGTTTCGATGTAGTTGAAGATGGGGTTCGAACAAATACACCGTCCCAAGCGAAAATCCCACTACTGAGGCTCGGCACTGTTTCCGTTCTTCTGCTGCTCTTCTCGCCAGGATTTCGCCATCGCCCAGATACCTCCAGGACACGCCCAGCGAGCGATCGTTTTTACCATCGGCTCGCGCGGTGGAGGTGGCGGCGGAACCGGCTGGGGATCGACAATCATGCGAACTGCATCCGGCAAAACGCCGCGCGCGAGCAGAATCGGTTTCACACGCAGGTCCATTGTGTTTGCAATCCAAAACGCACCCGATTCCGGCATCGGGCAGGTCTGGCAGCGGCGTTCCAGTTCGTTCTTCACATCGACGCCGTGGCGCTGGCAAAACTCCAGCACCATGTCTGTGGCCGCGGCAATGTGCTGTGCGGCTTTGTCTTCACCCATGACCTTTTGATCGCGCGCCGCATGGTGGCGTACGTAAACCTGCGGCGTTAGATTAACGAGAAGCGGCCCACGCTCGGCGAGTTGCAGAAAGAACAACCGATCGTGATCGAAAAGATTGCCGGTTTGCACCACAGGCACGAAGGCCTCGGCCAGCGCCGCCTTTCTCCCAATCAAGCTCGGATAAGACGCTGGGCCGCTCGTGATGCAACTTAGTGCGGCAGTCTTCTTGTCCATTTTCACCACCGAATCGAGCGGCGGATATTCGGCCGCAATCCAGGAGGTAACGTTCCAGCATTGGAAGATCCACGACCTCTCGCTGTAGACCATGAAAGACGCGGCCCAGTACGCCAATGCCTCGGGATTCTGCTCGAGCTGCGCAACGCCGAGTCGAATATGCTCGGGGCTCCACCAGTCGTCATCATGCTGGACGGCGACAAACTCGGCACTGCGTTGCGCTGCTTCCTGGAAGAGCAGGAGCGTATGTTCCAGCGGTTTGATCACCCGATCGCGCACGATGTATTCGATCGACACTGACGGGAACTCTTCGCAGACCCTCTTCGATTCGCTGCCCGCGACGCATTCCGAAACGATGACGCGCTCGATCTGGTGCAGCGCCGTTTGCCGCGCAATGGACCGCAGCGCAGTGCGCAGCATCTGCGGCCGATCGAAGGTTGGGATTACGACGGTGACCATGCGGGTGAGCGATTTAGCACGGGAGCCGGGGGTTCACTCAACGTGGAAAAGCAAGTCGCGGGCTCTCGTTGCCGGATTCGTGCGATTGCCCAGGGGAAATGCTCGGCAATCAACGGCTCGGATGGACGGCCGGGCGTTCCAACGCGGCGAGATCTTCACCCGTGCCAGCGTTTCCGGGCGCGACGCATACGTTGCGCAAGAAGCCTCGGCGCTTGATCCATTTCCGGGAAGGCCTTTTACCCTCCAGAACCGCGGCCATCATGGTGGCGGTCCCACCTTTATAGACACCGCACTCCCAAACATCGCGATCGACCGAGACAATGGAACGCGCCGCGGCAAAATCGTAATAGTGTTTGAACTCCCCTCGCCCGAACCACGGCGAATAGAATGGCACATAAAGTTCGCTGTCTGGGATGTGCCACCCCGATCCTAAAGGGTATTTCACCTCCTGGTTGGTCATGGGAACCGCACCTCCCGCGGGCAGGAGAGCCGTAGTTGGCGTGATATCGTAGCCTAGCTCTTTTAAGACGCTCCGAATTAGCTGCCGTCGGCCAGCATCTTCTAACCCTTGCCGACGATGCCGCACTCCTCGTCGATGCCGGCGTGCGGGCTCGAGAAAGGCACGCGTGCTAAGACCCGTTTTGCTTTCGATAAAATTCTACGGGCCATACCACTCATGCGATTCCTCCTTGCCCTTTTCTCCCTCAACTTATCCCCTTCCGGCGATATACCGTCAGAGCGGAGTATCGATCATCCCGATTGTAATTGCCGGCGATGAGTTCAAGAAACTCCGGAGAGAAATAGGTATGGTCGTCTTTGTAGAAAACAAGAACGTCGAATTTTCTATCCATCCACCTTTCCAGGTAGACCGGTTCTTTCTTCGCGTCGAAAGCGACTCCGGGATGCCACCAGACCGGTTGTCCGGAAGGCGAGTCAATCCCGCAGGCGGCGTAACCCCACTGCATTCGCGGGCCGAAATAAATTCGCTTCGGAGCTCCCGCAGAGGCGAGCAGTTGTTCGATCTCACTCAAACTTGCGCGCAAAATCGGGCCGCTCCGCAGCCCTCCGAAGAACCCGGATGCAATCGGCGCTTCGACCATTTTGTATTCAAAGAAACGCCCGGGACCGGTTGTCATTACGCGGTGCCTGGTGACACCCTGCCCAAGCGCAACCGAGGCGAAGATGGTTCCGAGCAGGATCAAGTACGCGGCCCAAGCTCGCGGAATAAAAAGAGAGCTCGGTTTACCCGGCGTATCGACGCGTCTGCTCACCAGCAGCACGGTGGAAAGAAAAATCAGCGAAAGCGCCACGAGCTTGAGTTCGCCATCGGCAAAAAACGCGATGATCCCACCGATCAATGAGACCACTCCGAGGGATTGAATCCCATTCGGCATTCGCCAACCACTTCGCAGGTATCCGGCTACTAAAAGTGGAAGAAGCATCGCAGCCAGGCCGGCGACCGAAAGCCAGATTTCTCTTCCGATCGCATCGGAAAAGGACTGCCCCAAACCCACCCCGCGCGACGCGACTGCGGTGTAGCCTGCCAGGAGTGCGGGCAGGCTTATCCCCATCGTCCAAAGAATAAGCAGGAAGGCGAGGAACGCGGCCGCGAAAACGGTGAACGCCGCGCGCCGATGTTCCGTCGAAAAGAGCAGGGTTAAGCTGGAGCCGACCAGTAGGATACCTGCGGTATTTGCCTTCATCATGCTCAGGAGCAAAGCCGAGAAAAAGCAACTCGCGACGGCGGCAAATGAGCGCGGATGTAGGAGCCAGTGCACAGATGAGAGAACAAAGACAATGGCCGTGGTCAGCGTGATCGGATTGTACCACCAGAAACAAACCACCAGTAGGGCCATGCAATTGATGCAAAGAGCTAAAACGAATGCGAGCAGGGGCTGGCGGAGAAAAATTCGGAGTGACAATCCGCACGTCCAGAGAAGCGCGCTGGCGCAAAAAATGGCGTTGAACAGCGTCAAGGCTTTCCAGCTGACGCCGAAGCCCTGAAAGGCGAGCTGCGCCCCGAGAGCAAACCCAATTGGCGTGGTGCTGGGGAAATCGTGAAACGGCCGCTGCCCCCGGAACAACCTCCATCCCGTATCGACAAGGATGCTGTGATCGAAGCCGCCCAGTTGGCGCATCCCACCGTAATAGGCGAAGGCGGCGGCGCAGAGAGCGCCTACGATACTTCCGGTAAGCAGCCAGGGAGCCCGGACAGCGGACGGCTCGCCCGCGTTTACGGCGAGGAGCAGGCATCCCACCGCAAGCCCAGCCACCGCGAAGGCCAGGATCGTGAGGGAATGTTGGCGGTTGGGGTCCGAATGCGCAGCCACAAAGATAACCGCCGCGAGGACCGCCATGAAGCCTGAAAGGATCGCAAGGTGACCTGCTCGTGGCAAAAACCAGCTCGATTCGCTTTGAATTTGTGGTCCCATTGGAAGTCGGCTCAACTCTGATGCCGCGCGGTCCGTTGAATGGCTTCCGTCAAACCCACCGTCTCGCGGAGACCAAGCTCGGAAGCAGCGCGCGTCACGTCTGGGACATACCGCGAGGGCACCGCCGCCGGCTCGGCTTTCTTCGCGATCATTACTTCCACTGCGGGATCTAGTGCGGCGCGAACCGCGTGCGCTAGTTCCGCGATCGTGAGATCCTGCGCAGACCCCACATTATAAGCGCGCGCCGGCCGCCCCTTCAGCAGGATAGTCCAGAGCCAGACCACAAGATCTGCCGCATACAGATAGGAGCGATAGGGCGTCCCATCGCCGCCGATCCGGACCGGCCCGCCGGCCCGGGTATCCCGGATGAAATTGCCGATAGCGAAGTGCGTGTCGAGCGGCAGGAATGGACCGACAAAGGCAAAACAGCGAGTGATCACGGAAGCGAGGCCGTGCTGTTTTTGGTAGCATGCACAGAGGAGCTCAGCCAGCCGTTTGCCTTCCGCATAAGCCGAGTTCGCGTTCGTGGAATCCGGCCCGCCCACATAATCTTCCGCGACGTGTGTCATCTCGGAGGGCTGAGCTCCGTAAATCGCGCCGGAGCTGGTGAGAAGGAAACGTCTGGCGCCGGATGCGACCGCGAAATCTAGCGCGGAACGCGTGCCGGCGACGATGGTGTCGACCATGAGGAGCGGATTCTCGGCGTTCAGCTTTGCGCTTGCTTCCGTCGCGGCATGGATAACGAAACGGAATTTCGCGGGAGCGGCAGAGCCTAACTGCGAACGCACCTTCTCGGTCGTGAAGGTTCGAACGTCACCACGCACGAAGCGGATCGCAGGGTCGGCATAGAAATCGGGCGCCGCCGCCTCCAACTTCTCAGGGTTGCGGCTGAGCACGACCATGTGCGCGCCGAGCTGCAGCGCGTTGTTGGCACGAGCAAAACTCTCCAGCAACCAGCGGCCGAAGAACCCCGTCCCTCCGGTGACGAAGATGGATTGACCACGCAGGTCCTCCCAGAGCCCTTCCGTCTGGGCGAGGATCCGCGCGAGATCCTCCTGCAGGACGGATGATGAACTCCCGTCAATCTGGACTTTTCCCAAACTCGTTCCTGCTGAAAAATCCCGCGATCGTTTCGACCGCTTCACCACAGATGAAGCTTGGGCGGGAAAAGCTTTCTGGGCTTCATAAAACAGAATCGTCCGTTGAAACCCGCTCTCCACCGAAGTGGACGGGGACCAGCCCAGCGCTCGCACCTTTTGCATACTGACGGGGAATCCGCTGTTCCAAACTGCATGCTTGGAGGTGGTCTCGGCGCCTGGGCGGACAACTTTGAGGCCCTTCTCCGGAAACAGGCGGCACAGCAAATCAGCCAGGTCTCCGATGCGGATTTCTCCTTCGTCATTCATGACATTGTACGCAGTTGCATTCTCCCCTTTCAGCAAAACGGTGAACAAGCCGACGACCGCGTCGGCCAGATAACAAAAGAGGCGTAGAGCAGTCCCATCGCTTTTCAGCACGATGTCCTGGTTACGCACAATATTAGCGACCAGGTCCGCATAAACGCGTCCATCGTCCAACCTCATTCCGGGCCCGTAAGTGTGTCCAAGCCGCGCTACTCGCGTAGGGATCCCATACTGGTGAGCCCAAGCCTTGCACATCGTCTCGCCGGCACGCTTGCCCTCGGCGTAGCACGAACGAAGTTCCAAAGGGTCTGATGAGCCGTACTGTGCCTCACTGATCGGCTCGGCCGGTGTCGATTCGAATTTTCCGTAGACCTCGCCGCTGCTCAGGAAGAGAAACCCACGAGTTCCGAGTGTTCTTGCGTGCTCAAGCAAATGATACATCCCGATCACGTTCGGTTTGAACGTCCCGGCTGGATCCGGCGCGTAATGCTTCGGGCTGGCCTGACTCGCCGCGTGGATCAGGTAGTGGGCCGGCTCCTTGATCTGCAGAGGTTCCGAAACATCCTGGACGACAAACTGCAAGTCTGTCCGCCCCTCATAGGCAGCAAAGCGTTTGCCTGCCTCCTGACGGTTCCGGACAAGAGCCAAAACTCTAATTGGCTTCGCCATTATCTTTCTTTCGTTCAGATAGAGCAGAGTCTCCACCATATACGCGGGGATGAATCCGCTGGCGCCTGTAACAAGGATTGTCGCGCCGTCGAGGTCGGACCATGGCAAATCGGCCGCCACGATGCGGTTGAGATCTTCTTCGACAATGGAGTGTCTCAATGTTTTCATGTCACTCTTCAAGGTGAGTTTCTGTCACGGCGCGACTGATCTCGTTGCTGCAATCGCCCGGCGGCTCTTTGATCTGCAAGGGGCACGATGTGGCGGGGGTGCCACCAGACAGGCTGACCAACCGAAGAAGGCAAGCCAAACGGCGCATAACCCATGCATCCTCGGCCCGGAGAAAATGCGCACCTACCTGACGGCGATTAAGCCCACCTGCGCGTAGGTCGCCACGACTCAGACTTTGCTGAAAAACTCGCCCATCGATTCGATAACGAAGTCGAGCATCTCCTGATTCAAGCCGGGGTAAATGCCGATGAAGAGCGTCTTGTTCATAATGACGTTTGTGCCATCGAGACTCTTGTGGACGCGCCGCGGGATATTTAGGAATCCCGGCTGCATCAGGATGTTTCCGCCGAAGACGAGACGGGTTTCGATGGCGCGATCTTCGAGAAAGGTGATGAAGGCGCGGCGATCGATGTGATCGCGCAGCGTAATCGGGAAGCCGAACCAGGATGGGTCTGCTTTCTCGGGCACGGTGGGGAGGATCAGATGCTCCTCGAACTGCTTCAGATTCTCGAGGTAGTAGCGTGCGTTGCTGCGACGGGCTTCGATAAATGCGGGCAGCTTCTCAAACTGGGCGCAGCCCAGGGCAGCCTGAATGTCCGTGACTTTGAGGTTATAGCCGAGGTTCGAGTAGATGTATTTGTGATCGTAACCGCGCGGCAGTTGCCCGAGCTGCCAGTCGAACCGCTTGCCGCAGGTGTTGCTCACGCCGGGCTCGCACCAGCAGTCCCGGCCCCAGTCGCGGATGGAAAGACAGGTGCGTCGCAGCCCGTTATCGTTCACGATGACCATCCCTCCCTCGCCCATTGTCATATGGTGCGCGGGGTAGAATGAGATCGAGGACATCGCACCGAAGGTGCCCGTCATCTTCCCGTCCCATGACGCTCCGAGCGCATCGCAGCCGTCTTCCAAAACCCAGAGATCATGTCGTTTCGCCACATCCATGATCACATCCATGTTGCAGGGAATACCGACCGTGTGCGGCGCGAAGATGCATTTCGTCCGCGGTGAGATGGCGTTCTCCAGCTCGCTCACGTCGATGTCGTATTCACCCGGTTTACAATCGACAAAGACCGGCACGAGACCGTTTTGGACAATCGGAGTCAGCGTCGTCGGGAATGTCACCGCCGGCGTCAATACTTCGTCTCCTGCGACTAAATGCCCATCGACCTGTGGGCTGCACAGCGTCGAGATCATGAGCAGATTCGCGGACGATCCTGAATTAACGAGGAAAGCGGCGCGCGAGCCGAAATACTTCTTCATCGTCGCCTCGAACTCGTTCGCGAACGGGCCGGCGGTCAGCCAATACTGCAGGACCGCTTCGACGCCTTTGCGGATCTCGGCATCGTCGTAAACACGACCTGAGTAGGCGACCTTGGTCTTGCCGGGCTCGAATGGGCGCTTCGCATGCGCCACTTCGTAATATTCGGTTGTAAGACGAAGGATCTCGTCGCGTATCTCTTCCTTCGTTCTGGTAGGGCTGTCTGTCATCATGGTCATAGTGTTTGCCTCACTTCAGAGGGGTGAAACCGATTGCGAGATATGGATTCGCAGGAAATTCAGAGGCTTGAAAGAAACGCCGCGCATCGACGATGACGGTTCCATTCAACTTCGAGTTTAAGGGAGCTGCGGCAAGCTTGCGGTAAAGCGGCCACTTCGTCGCCAGGACGACCGCATCACAGCCTCCGATCTGCGCTTCCCAGTCGTCCACATATTTCACCTCCAACTCCGGCCAGGCGTGCTGGGCATTCCCGCTCGCGATCGGATCATGCGCCAGTACCTCCGCGCCCTGAGCGCCGAGGTCCGCGATGATCTTTTGCGAGGCCGACTCGCGAACGTCGTCCGTTTCGGGTTTAAAGGCGACGCCCAAGACGAGCACACGCTTTCCGCGCAGGCTTCCGAAGTGGCGCACGAGGAGCGTGGCGACTTGCGAAGGCTGGTGCTCGTTCACATCGAGAACAGCATCTAACATGCGCATCGGCGTCCCGGTAAGGTTTCCCTGGCTGCGCAGTGCTTGCACATCTTTCGGGAAACAGCTCCCACCAAAGCCGCATCCGGGGATCAAATAGGTGAGAATTTCAGGTTGAATACGAGATCCGTTTGCCTGGATCGGGCTCCAGCGTTTGTCGGCATGCACGCCCCGCATTACGTCCATGATGTCGACACCGCCAAGGGCGGCGGCCAGGTTGGCGAGCTCGTTTACGGCGGAAATCTGCGTCGCGAGCAAACAGTTGTTGGCGTACTTGATCATCTCCGCCGTTCTTGTGTTAACGGGTAGCTTTTCGCACCTCCAGGGAGCATAAAGTTCCTCTAACAAGCCGCGCGTCTTCTCGTCTTCATGTCCGAGAACGATCCGATCCGGATCCATGAAATCGGCCACTGCTTCGCCTTCTCGGAGAAATTCTGGATTCATACCAAGTCCAAAGTCTCCGAGGCCAAGACCTGATTTCTCCTCCAGAACGCCTCGGACAATCGTGTCGGTCGTGCCTGGGACGACCGTGCTCTTTACCACCACGGACAAAAAGCGCCCGAGCTTGGGCAGGAGCGCTCCAATCTCTCCAGCCGCCGCGCGAATGTACTTAAGATCTATTTTGCCTTCAGTGCTCGGAGTTCCAACAGCAAGCAGCACGACAGCGGCGTGACGAAGACCATCCTCCAGGCTCAGTGTCGCGCGAAAACGGCCTGCGGTTCGCACTTCATCCAGGAGTTCAGGCAGCGCGCGTTCATGAATGTGGGGAGGCCCGCCGTTCAGTGTCTCCACGAC
>JACCXA010000196.1 GCA_013697365.1 Chthoniobacterales bacterium | reverse complement strand
CCTGTGGCCAGTGTGTGCTCTACGGGGCCGGCGGTCGGCAGCCCATATAGAATTGGATAGTCGTTAGAAAGCCCCCCCCGGGATCCAACCATCATTCCAAAAGGTTCGAAGGGTATACTGGAACAGTCCTTCGACGAAATAGGGCGGAGCGCCCGTAGGCTGCCCTCTCGAGGCCCCGTAGTCGGAGTTTTTCTTCCCTGGTCCGGATCGCGAACTCGCTTGATCGCTTTGATGAAAGCGCGGAGCCTTCGCAAGGGCGGCAACCTCTCGCGCCCGCGTAGGGCCTATAGCTCAGCGGTTAGAGCAGGGGACTCATAATCCCTTGGTCCCAGGTTCGAATCCTGGTGGGCCCAGACGAATTCGCGGCTGGGGCGAGCTCTCGACGCGGCCCTTGGGGCATAGGCTTCAGTGTTGCTATTTAATTGACCCGAAAAAAGGCGTCAATCCTGCTTGTTTCCGTGGAATCCGTTGACAACGCAACACACGTCTTTAAGAATGGCGCGTGTTGAAAAAATTCATCCCGCAAAAGCCCCTGTCCTCGATCGGAGAAGGATCGTTAAGCGCGGGCAGTGATGATAACAACGGCCTCGCCTATCGCGAAGATCCAAGAACATCTGCACCAACCACTACCGATCATCAAAAACTTATGGCTGAACATTCTGGCAAAGACATCCTTTCAAGCGACGTAGAGATTAAAGGTTCGATCAAATTTCAAAAAGAGCTCCTCATCGACGGCAAAGTGGAAGGCGAGATCCATTCCGACGGCGTCCTGACGATCGGCGAAAACGCTGACATCCGCGGTGAGATCAAGACCAAATCCATTACGGTCTTTGGGAAGGTCCAGGGTAACATTACCGTCGCAGAGCGCTGCGAGCTGAAGTCCCGCTGCACTCTGCAGGGTGATTTGAAAGCAGCGCGTCTCGTGATCGAAGAAGGCGCAACCTTCGTCGGCAAATCCGAAGTGACCAGCGGTGGGAAAGCCGGCGCGAATACGCGTCCTGAGATTGTGCGGAACGATGAGCCAGCGGCGCCCGTGAAGGCCGCTTTCGGCGCTCGCGCCTAAGACCCCCAAGCTCCCCGCGACCAGTGGCAAAGCCGGGCCCTGCTAAGCTCAGTGTGGAGTGTCCACACTGCGGCTTTCAGCAGATGGAGTATGCCGCCGCGAAGAGCACGATGTGCCGCCAGTGCGGCGGCAATTTCGTGCCGTCAGCTCCCAAGCCTCGCGAGATCAAACTGCGCGCGCCACGCGACACGCAACCAATAGCTGCGCTCGAAGAGCACGCCCATTCGGTCCTGCATAAGCTGGAAGGTTTCTGGGCGAAGAAAGGCAGTTCGACGGTCGAATGCTTCGAGTGCAAAGCGAAGCAGGAAGTCATCGCGGCGGCCTCTTCGACCACCTGTCCGAAATGCAGCGCTCACCTTGATCTGCGCGATTACAGAATCACCACGAACTTTAGCCGCGCGATTCGGACGCATGGCGAATTACATGTGACGGCGCGGGGCGATTTGAGCAGCAGCCAGGTCGTCTGTCGTTCCGCTTTGATCGAAGGGAAGGTTCGGGGCGATTTGCACTGTTTTGGGACTGTAACAGTTCATTTTGACGGTAAAATTCCGGGTCGAATTTCCGCGAATCACGTCCTCATCGACCGCAAGTCCGAGGTCCAATTTTTTCGCCGCGTGCGGGTGAAAAGTATTGAGATCCGTGGCCATATGACAGGTGAAGTCATTGCGGAAACTGTTGTCGTAGTTCATCGGGGCGCCACGCTGGACGGGAGTGTCACGGCGAAATCGATCTCGGTGGAAAAGGGAGGCGTTTTTTCCGGCCAGTTGATGATCGGCAGCAGCGGCTTTACGCAAGCGGAGCTTTTGCCGGTGCTAAAGCCAGCCCCAGACGAGAACCTCGTTCTAACGAGCGGGCTGATTTCCTCCTTGCCTGCGACATAGGCCTCCGGGTCTGAATGGAAAAAAAGCTGCTTCCGCGCAGTCCGTATGACCGCCTCGGCGGTTACGTTCATTTACCGCGTCTTATCGACAAAGCGAAGCTACATCGCAAGGGGTTGCTGGACGGGTACAACTACAAAACCGTTGGTTTCGACAAGCATCTGCTTGCCTTTCTGAAACTGAATCCGGATAGCTTCGAAGAAGCCGCAAATCGCCTGGAGAATGACGGCCCGATTCTGGAATGGATCGTTCAGAACGGGACAAAGCATTCGCCCGAGGAAGTCGACGAGTGGAATCAGGCGATGATCTCGCGTCATCCTGATACGGCGGTGAAGAAGGCGCGCTTCACGCATTTTCTGAAAGAGGCCGGGGGCGAAGGCCGCAAAGACATTCGCACTTACTTCGACCTGATCGAGTTCGATGAAGGCCGGAAGAAGTAGACCGAGAAAACTTTCCCTTATCGCACAAACTGCTGGAAGAGCACATTGGCTTCTTCCAGCGTCTCTTTGCTGCCGATGTCGAACCACGTGCCTTTGATCTGATAGGTCCGGACCTGCTTGCGCTGGTAAAGCCATTGGATGAAACGACCCGGTTGGTCCGGGTTGTTTCCCGCTGCGATGTAGGTCGTGACGAGCGGCACCACCTGACGGGAGAAGTAATAAAGCGCGATTCCAGTCAAAGTGCTCTTGGGATCCGTGGGCTTTTCCTCGAAGGACGTGAGGACGCCTTCCGCATCGGTCGTAATGGAGCTGTACTTTTTAATCAACTCAAGGTTGCCGACATCATACGTCGCCAGGGTGGCCTCCGAGCCACGCGCATGGGCCGCGAATCCTGTGAGTGGTTCGCTAAAAAGGTTGTCCCCGGCGACAATGATCAGGTCCTTGTTCGCCAGGTCCTCCCGGCTCAGGACGAGGTTTACGTCGCCGATGGCGCCAAGCTTGTCGGAATCATCGTTCGAGCCGTCGTTGATGATCTTAAGTCGAATCTTTTCCGAGCGTTGCTGGTATTGCTCAGCCCAGTTTTGAAAATCACGCGCGAACTTGTTATTCGTCACAACGTAAACTGTCTCGATTCCCGGTACGGGCGCGAGATTATCGAGCACCCACTCAATCATGGGCCTGCCGGCTACTTCGAGGAGAGGTTTCGCTTTCGTCAGGGTCAGCGGATAGAGGCGAGTTGCGTAACCGGCTGCGAGAATGAGGACGTTCATGATTGAAAGGCGGCGGGGGAGGGGGATAGGCCGAAAAACACGCCGAAGCGTGAGATATTAGCCGCGTCGGGGGGGGAGGGCCAGCGTGATTTCCTCAAGTGCCAAGGGCGGCTTGCTGCAACCGCTTTTGGACGGCGATGATGCGAGTGTTGTCGGTGATCTTGGCGCGGCTGATTCCGTCCACGACATAGAATGTATCGATGGCAGCGCCCTTTTCGGTGCTGATGCGCGAAAGGGCAATAGAGATCTGCTCCTCGCCGAGGGCCGAGAGGAGATCGTAGAGCAAACCCAGCCGATCGGGTGTTTGAATCTGAATCAGCGTGTAGTTGGGATGAGCCCGGTTATCACACCCGATCGTGGTCGGGAACTCGACTTCCGCGCCTGCCCGCTTAAGCATCCTCGGTCGCGCTGTTTCGAGCTGCGGCCGGAAGTCGAATCTTCGATTCTCCAGCGCCATTCGCAGTGTATTCTCCACGAGCTCAAAATCACGACTGTCAGTCACCGCGCGCCCGCGCAGATCGCAAACGCGAAAAACATCCAACACCAGATTATCGCCACGCGTGTAGATGTCAGCGCTTAGGATATTGAGCGGAACGACCGAGAGCGAACCGGCGATTTTGGAAAGAAGATCTTGCCCGTCCCATGTGCAAAAGGAAGCGGTGCTGTGTCCCTGCTGCGGGTATGCTTCCCACTCGATCGCAGAAGGAAGCTT
This sequence comes from Chthoniobacterales bacterium, assembly GCA_013697365.1. Classification (GTDB taxonomy): domain Bacteria; phylum Verrucomicrobiota; class Verrucomicrobiia; order Chthoniobacterales; family UBA10450; genus JACCTI01. The sequence continues at coordinate 1,291 of JACCXA010000196.1, read as the reverse complement.
CGGCGCATCGTGTTGAAAAAGCCTGGTCAGGAAACGCCGGAAGAGCGCGATGTGTGCGGCAATTTCCTCAACGCCAAATCCGCGAAAGTAGTTATCCGGCATGAACTCAAAGTGCGCTTCGATTTCTTCGGCATAGCCCGTCGGGAAGCGCGCTGCGACGGCCGCTTGCAACGACTCCCGTTCGATCTTTCGCTGCTCGAAGAACGCCGCCTCGTCAGTCAGGTATTGAGACGTGGCGTGATACAAATGCCAGACGAGCGACTCTTTCCAATCCGACCAATTGTCAGCACTCGTGCCCTGCCCATCCGCCAGCGTTAACAGCATGAGCCCATCCAGGTTTTTCTGCGTTCGGATCAGAGCTGCGAACTCCACGATTGTCTCAGGATCGTCAACATTTCGCTGCTGCGCCATGTTCGACATCGTCATGTGGTGGTCCACCAGCAGGATGAGCGAGCGGCGCTGCTCGGGCGCGAGCTGGAGCCGGCTGGCGACCCGTTGTGCGAAGAGCGCACTTGCTTCCGTATGCGGCCGGGCGCCGACGCCTTTGCCTGTGTCGTGCAAAAGCAGCGCCAGGTAGAGCACCAGCGGATCTTCGATTCGATCAAACAGCTCGCGATAAGGCAGGAGCTTCGGGTCGGCGGTAGTTGTTAAGGCATCCAGCTTTTCCAGGCAAACCAAAGTGTGTTCATCCGCGGTGTAGCGGTGGAAAAACTCGTGCTGCACGAGGCAGGTCAACGATCCAAACTCTGGGATGTAGCGGCCGAGAAAATCCACCCGATGCATCATGCGCAGAGCCGCCCCGGCTTCACCTTTGCGGGACAGAATGCGCTTGAAGATCTGCCGCGGTGGAACCGCGTAGCGAAAGGTCTTTGTCACCAGCCCGGGATTGCGCGCGAGCCATTCCTCCAAGTCTGGGCTCAGATCCGCCCTGTGCATTTGCGCAGTCTCGAAGACCTGCATGATCGCGACGGGGACGCGCTGCAGGAAGTCGCTCTGCTTTGCGTAAAGCTGGCCGCTTCGCAGCACAAATTCTCCGAGGTCCTTTTCATCTGCCGATGCTTCGCTCAGGAAGGGAAAAAAAACGCGCATCCCATGGGAAGACCGCCCTGAGGCAAATTGCTCGGTGATTCGCTCGGTCACGCGAAAAATGTTCCGCGTGTGCTCGTAGTAATCTTTCATCAGCACTTCGCTCAGCGGTGCGCGCCCCTTTGCTGGATAGCGCATACGCTGCGCGATCGTCTCCTGGAAATTCAGGTGCAGCACGTCGGTGGCGCGGCCATTGACGTAATGC
>JACCXA010000191.1 GCA_013697365.1 Chthoniobacterales bacterium | reverse complement strand
AGGGTGCGCCGGAAGCGATCCCCGTTCTCCCGCGTCATGCCGCCGTTGTTTTTGAACCAATTCACCGTGTTCGCATCGAGCACTTCGCTCCAGATGTAAGAGTAATAGCCCGCGGAATAGCCACCGGCGAAGGAATGCGAGAAGTACGCGGTGCGATAACGTGGCGGGACTAGCGGCACATTTACGCCGGCCTTCGTTAGCGCGGTCGCCTCGAAGGCGAGTGCGTCTTTCGGAACCTCCGAGGCTCTCAGTTGATGCCAGGCCTGATCAAGGAGGGCCGCGGAGAGATATTCCGTGGTCGCGAAGCCCTGATTGAACTTTTGCGAGGCGAGCATCTTGTCGAGCAAGGCGACGGGCATTGGCTCACCAGTCTGATGGTGCTTCGCATAATTCTTCAGCACTTCAGGCCAGATGGACCACATCTCGTTGACCTGTGACGGGAACTCGACGAAATCGCGCGGCACGTTCGTCCCGCTGAAGCGCGGATACTTAACCTTCGAAAACATTCCGTGGAGGGCGTGCCCAAATTCGTGAAACATCGTCGTGACCTCATCGAAGGTCAGCAGCGTGGGTTCGCCCGCGGGTGGCTTTGGGATGTTGAGATGGTTCGCGACGACCGGTTTCGTGCCGAACAAATCACTCTGCGACACGTACTCATTCATCCAGGCGCCGCCGCGCTTCGAAGGGCGCGCATACATGTCGGCCAGGAAAAGCGCGAGCGCCTGGCCATCGGCGTCATAGACCTCGAAAACGCGCACGTCTTCCTGATAAACGGGCAGGTCTTTTCGTTCCTTGAAGGTGAGGCCATACACTTTGCCCGCGGCAAAAAAGACGCCGTCAATCAGGACGTGGTTGATTTCAAAGAACGGTTTCAGTTCAGATTCGTCGAAGGCGTAACGCGCCTTTCGGACCTTCTCGGCGTAGAAACTCCAATCCCATGGCTCCAGCTTGAAATTGCCGCCTTCCTGTTCGACCGCGGCCTGCATGTCCGCGGCTTCCTTGTTCGCGTTCGCCACCGCCGGCGGCGCCATTTCTCCCATCAACTTGTTCACGGTCTCAACCGTCTTCGCGGTCTGATCTTCCAGCTGGTAGGTGGCGTGGTTGGCGTAGCCGAGAAGCGCAGCCCGGTCAGCGCGGAGCCGCGCGATCTTCGTCACGGTCTCGCGCGTATCGAACGTGCCACCGTGACTGTTTCGGGAAAGAGAAGCCTTCATGATGCGCTCGCGGAGCGCGCGATTCTGGAGCGATGACAGGCTCGGCTGGCCGCTGGTGTTTTGAAGCGCAATGATGAATTTGCCCTCCTTCTTCTCGGCCCTGGCCGCATTCGCCGCCGCAGCAATTTCATTGTCGGAGAGGCCGGCTAATTCCGACCGGTCGTTTACGACAACGCCGTCGGCATTCTTCTCTTTCAAGACATCCTGGCTGAATTTCGTCTGCAAGGTCGCGAGTTCCGAGTTCATGGTCTTGAGCTTCTTCTTTTGCTCCTCGGAAAGCTTCGCCCCGGCGCGGACGAAATCTTTAAAGTAACGCTCGAGCAGATACTTCGATTCCTCGTCGAGCCCTGACTGCTCGCGGCGATCGTAGATGGATTGAATGCGCGCAAAGAGCGGCGTGTTCAGCTGGATGGCGTCCTGGTGGGCGGCCAGTTTGGGGGCCATCTCCGCTTCGGTCTTTTGCAGGACCGGATTGGTGTGCGCGCCCGTCAGGTTTGAGAAGACGTTGTTCACGCGCTCGAGAGAACGTCCGGATTTCTCCAGTGCGATGACTGTATTCTCGAAGGTGGGCTCTTCCTTGCTCGTCGCGATGGACTCGACTTCCTTCAAGTGACCGGCGAGCGCGACGGCATAAGCCGGCGAGAAATCTTCACTCTTGATCTGGTCAAACGGCGGCAGCTTGTAGGGGAGGGTGCTTTCAGAGAGGAGCGGGCTCTCAGTTTTCGTCTCCTGCTTCTTATCTGTAGAAGGCGTGGGACTCGCCTTCACATGGCTGGCGAGCAAAGCGGCGACCAGCAGCGCAAACGTGACGGGCAAGCGGCGAGGAGCGTAATCAAGAAGGGGCTTCATCATAAACGTCGAGCAAAGAGGAGGAGTGGGTAGCTCAGATGCTTCGGATTTGCGCGCGCCCTTGGGCGTGGGCATTCTGGCATCAAACCGCCGCAAGGAAGAGCGGAGGCGCGCGCAAGGCACCCCAGAGTTCCGAATCAGGAGTATGAACTTGAGAGCAATTTTCGCGATCGTGATTGCAGGAGCGTTCACGCTTTGCGTGAAGCGCGCGCCAGCCGAGGACAAATCCGTCGGCGAGAAATCAGCCGAGGTTTGGGGCCAGACGAAGCAAAAAACCAAGGAAATCAGCAAGGCGGTGGTGAAGAAGACCAGGGAAACCGTAGAGGCCGTCGAGCACAAGATCGACCAGCCAGATGCCGACGCCCGCAAAGTGGATGTGAAGGTGACCGACAAAGGGGTGCAAATGCCGAGGAGTCTTCCGCCAGGGAAGACCGCGTTTGTCGTCGCGAATACGGGGAAGCAGAAGCACAACTTCAAGATCACAGGGAATGGTCTCGACGAGAGCTTCTGGTTTAGCATCGCGCCTGGCTCGAACAAGACGATGCAGGCAGAGTTGCAGGCTGGCAGCTACGAAGCGGTCTGCAGCGTGGGCGCGCATGCCGGCAAAGAAACCAAAACGCAGCTGAGCGTGAAGTAGGCGCAACCTTGCGTTTACTTTGGTGCAAAGGATTGCACGAGATTCTCGAAGCGAGGATCCCCGCGGAGTTGATCCCAATACGGATGCAGCCGCAGATTGCCGTAGCTCCAATAACTAGGGACGCCGGTCGCGCGTTCCAGTTGCTCGATGGCCGCATCGTTGTCCCCCGTCCAGCTGTAGATGATGGCAAGGTAGCCGACCAGAAGCGGTCCATTCAGCGCGTCCTTGCTCGTGGGCAGGAGTTCGACCGCGCGGTGTCCTCCCTGGATTGCTTCTTCTTTACGGCCGAGGGCCGCATCCGCCATTGCGAGCGCGCCCAGCGCGCCGCCGTTATTAGGGTCGTCCTGCCTGAGCCGCTCTAAGGCGGTGCGTGCCCGGAGAAAAGCGCTTTGCGCTGCGGCCTCATCGCCGCTAATTCGAGCGACCAAACCCTCGCACCAGGCTCGCGGAAATGGGATGTTGTTGGTCTGGCAGCCGTCGGCCCCGAGGAAGGCGAGCGCGCGAACTGCGCCGGCTGCATCGCGCTCGCATAGGGCGAGGTCCAGCCAGAAATCCGCGATCGTGGCAGCGCCCGCCGGATCGGTGGAAAGCAGTTGTTCGATCAGCGAATGCAAAGGTCCCGTATCGGCGCGCCAGTCTATGTCAACGGCCGCACGCTGCGCTCGCAAGCCAATGTTGTTCGGCTCGAGGGCGATAGCCTGGTCGAGGATCGCCGCCATTTCCGGGAAACGGCGCAGTTGCAAAAAACTCAAAGAGAGCTGTTGCAGGATAAGCGAGTTTTCTGGGTCGAGCGCGCGGGCCCGCTCGAAGCTGCGGGTGGAATCGTCCCAACGCCCTTCGCGCCGGTCGATGTAGGCAAGCAGAAGCGGGACGACGGCTTCGTTTGGCAGAGATTGACGCGCGATCTCCAACTCCTGCCGCGCCCGATCGTGGATCCGGCCCGCCCAGTAGAGGTGCTTCGCCAGCGCGAGATGCGTTTCGCCGGAATCCGGACGGAGACGTTGCAAAACCTGAATGGCCGCTTCGGCCAGCGCGAGACGCGACTGTGTCCGTTCGAAACGCTGATAGAGTTGATCATGTGCGTGCGCGAGCTGGTAGTAGGCGAGGAAAAAGAGCGGATCGCGTGTGGTCGCCTGGGTCAGCAATTGCACCGCATCGCTCAGGTCTTCCTTCCCGCGCTGGCTGAAGACCGCATCGTGAATGAGCCCCTTCGCCCGCACGTAATGATCGTAGGCGAGAGGATCATTTGTCGGCCGCTCAGCGATCGCGGCTTTCTCCTGTGAAGAAAGTTTCAATTGGAGCTGCGCCGCAATTTGTCCCGCAATCTTGCTTTGAATGGTGAGGACGTCGGCCAGCTCCCCGTCGTAGCTGTCTCCCCAGATCTGGCTATTGCTGCGCGCGTCGATCAGCTGCGCATGCACTCGCACTCGATCGACGACTTTTTGCACACTGCCGATCAGCACATGCGAGACGCCGAGCTTGCGCGCGATCGCGATCGGATCCCGGGCGGCTTTAGCCGTGAACCGCATGACGGAGGCCTGGTTGATCACTTTCAGATCGGCGATTTTCGAGAGACCCGTGAGGATTTCGTCCTGCACGCCGTTTACGAAGTACTCGTTCGCCTTTTCGTCGCTTTGGTTGGCGAAAGGAAGAACGGCGATGCTCTTGGCCTCTGCCTGCTGCGACGCCTGGAGCCAGAGCCAGATTCCGAGCGCGGCCGCCAGGAGTGTGAAAAGCGGAACAGTGCCGAGAAGGATCTTCCGCCCGTTCGAGGCCGCGCCCCACGCTGTGAGTCGCCGAAGCAAACCACGCTGGCATTTTACTCTTTCCGGAAGGGCGGGATTGCCCAGACCATCTTTGCAAAGGTTGAAGAGGCGCAGCCTGACGCCGTGTTTGACCTCGCACTCGCCTAGGTCCTGCAGGTGAGGAAACCAATGTTGATACGACCGCAAGTCCTCGGCGCTCCGCTCTGAAAGAAGGATATGCCCGGCGTCCCCGCAGTCGAGAACACGCTGGGCCATGTTGATCCCCGCGCCCGCGTAGTTGGAGCGGTCGTTCACATCCGGGACCTCCTTAATCGGACCGCTATGCACGCCCATTCGCAGCTGCATGAGCGGCTGTTGCCGCAAGGCCGTGCTGATCTCGAGCGCGCATTGCACTGGCGCTTCCGGGCTATCGAAAAAAAGCAACGCCATACCATCGCCGGTCGGCAGGCGCATCAACTTCCCACTGGCTTCGGCGGAGCGGAAATGCGCGGTCTCACGGACAATGCGATTGAGATGCTGCAAAAGCTCGATCTGCCCGTTCACCAGCAGCTTCGAGTAGCCGACAATGTCGATCAATAGAACGTGCGCAATTTGCAGTTCGAGATCTGACTCTGGCTCGGTGGACATGTGCGGGCCGACTGTCTCACGATTCCTTGCGCGTCCCGGATAGTCGCAAAGCTCCGCCGTCCTAGTCCAGCCGAAAGGGACTGGGTCGTCATCATTCACTTGGCGTGAAGATCGGTCCCGGCCGTAGCGGCGACGCCTCGTCGCCGGAAGTGCCCGCGGCGGTCTGGGAGCGGCGCTCGCGCGCGACGGCTGGCGCCTCTACTGAGCAGGGTCGCGCACCGCGAGGCGACAAGGGCGGCGAACGCTGCGAAGCTG
>JACCXA010000180.1 GCA_013697365.1 Chthoniobacterales bacterium | reverse complement strand
CCTGTGGCGTGCTGGTCTCCGCATTCTGCGGAGACGAACTTTCCTCGACGTGAGTAGGCAGGAGGCTTGGTGTGTTCACGACGCAGACGAAAGTCCGCGCAGGCAAGATGCCAGCGCCCGGCACGCTACAAGCGTGCGCTCCCCGGAATAAGACCCTGCGGCGCGTCAGCGCCGCTACTCTTCGCCGTCGAAGTAATTCGTCTCGTTGCCTTTCACGAGGACGTTCGTGTCGCCTTCTTTGCGCACCGCCCACTTGCCGCTGTCGGGGTAGTAACAAGAGTCGCCGATCGGGTTATCCGCGACGACGTAGTAAACAAACTCCTCGTCATCAGCGGCCGAAAGCTGGTGCGCTTCGCCCGGTTTAAAGAGAAACGCATCGCCGGCTGAAACCTCATTTGTCCCGGAACTGTCGCGCACTTTCCCTCGACCGCTGACAACGAGGTAGAGCTCCCATTGCGACCCTTCCGAATGATATGGGCAAAAAGCTTTGCCAGCCGGGATCCGCGTCAACATCAGGTCGAAGGGGTGCCGTTTCCCGAGGTCGAGCGAATCCTTCTCGCGCCCAAGTGCGACGGAGATTTCCTTGAAGAATGCCTGGTATTTTCCCGCGGGTGAGCATCGCGAACTCTCCTCCATTTCGCTGAGATTAATTTTCTGCATGGCTTAAAACACAATCTTCATTCCCAGCGTCTTGACGAGGAACGCGAGCTGGTCGGTCGTGTCTTCGATCACCTTCGAGGTGGGCTTGCCCGCGCCGTGACCGGCCCGTGTTTCGATGCGGATCAAGACCGGCGCCTCTCCGGCCTGCGCCGCTTGCATGGCGGCCGCGTATTTGAAGCTGTGGCCCGGAAAGACGCGGTCATCGTGATCCGCGGTCGTGATCATCGTCGGCGGATATTTCGTCCCCGACTCCACGTTGTGCAGCGGCGAATATTTATAGAGCGCCTGAAACTCCTCCGGGTTTTCCGAGGAGCCGTAATCCGACGTCCAGGCCCAGCCGATCGTAAACTTCTGGAAGCGCAGCATGTCCATCACGCCTACGCCGGGCAACGCGGCACCAAAAAGGTCCGGCCGCTGATTGAGGACCGCACCGACGAGCAGCCCACCATTGCTGCGCCCGCTGATCGCGAGCTTCGGAGTGGAGGTGTATTTGTTCGCGATCAACCACTCCCCGGCGGCGATGAAGTCATCGAAGACATTCTGCTTGCGCAGCTTCGTCCCGGAGAGATGCCACTCTTCGCCATACTCGCCGCCGCCCCGCAAGTTCGCGACCGCGTAGACGCCACCCATCTGCAGCCAGGCCGCGGTCGAGGGCGAAAAGGTGGGCGTAAGCGAGTTGTCGAACCCGCCGTACCCGTAAAGGAGCGTTGGGTTATCACCGTCTTTCTTTAGCCCTTTGCGATAGGTCAAGAACATCGGCACGCGCGTGCCATCCTTGCTCTGATAGAAGACCTGCTCGGACGTGAACTCCGCAGAGTTGAAGTCCACTTTCGGCCGGAATAACACCGTGCTCTTACCGGTCTTCAGGTCATGCCGGAAGACGGTGGGCGGTTCCGTGTAGCTGACGTAATTGTAAAACGTCTCCTTGTCGGTGCGCTTCCCGGTGAAACCAATGGCAGTGCCGAGACCCGGAAGCGCGATCTCGCCTGCGGGCTTTCCTGTGACCTCGAAGAGGCGCACGACGGAGTGCGCGTCCTTCAGGTAATTCGCGATGAAGCGCTCGCCCACCAGTTCGACCCCTTCGAGCTTGTCTTCCGACTGCGCGACCAGTTCCCTGATCTCGCCTGGCTTGCCGGTATCTATCGCGACGATGCGGCCACGCGGCGCATTGAGGTTGGTGCGAAACCAGAAGACCGGCCCGTTGTTGCCGAGGAAATCGTATTCGGCGTCTTGCTTGTTCAGCAGTTCCACGACGGGCGCATCCGGCTTGGCGAGCTTCTTAAAGAAAATGCGATTCTTCGGATCGGTCCCCTGAGAGATGTTGATGATGAGATAGGCGCCGTCTTCCGTGACCTCGCCGCTGAAGAGCCAGTCTTTGTGATCCGGCCGCTCGTAAATGAGGACGTCGTCGCGCTGCGGCGTCCCGAGTTTGTGGAAGTAGAGCTTGTGAAAGTAGTTCGCGGCCTTCAGCTGCTCGCCCGTCGGTTCGTCGTAGCGGCTGTAGAAAAAGCCGCTGCTGTCGCCTTTCCATGAGGCGCCAGAAAATTTGATCCACTTGAGATCGTCTTCGAGATCCTGGCCGCTTTCCACGTCGCGGACTTTCCATTCCTGCCAGTCGGACCCGGCCATGGCCAGGCCATAGGCAAGGAGTTTTCCGTCATCGGAAATGTCGGTGCCGGTGAGCGCCGTCGTGCCGTCCTTGGCGAGCGTATTTGGGTCGAGCAACGTCTTGGGCTGACCCGGCAACTCGGCGCCAGTGTAGAGCACACTCTGGTTTTGCAGGCCGGTGTTCTTGGTGAAAAAGAAACGGCCGCCCTCGCGATACGGCACACCGTATTTCTCGTAGTTCCAAAGCGCGGTCAGACGCTCATTGATTCGCTTCCGTTCCGGAACGCTCTCGAGGAAACCGAAAGTGAGTTTGTTTTGCTCTTCGATCCATTTTTGCGACGCGGGAGAGTCGGCGTCCTCCAGGGGACGATAAGGATCGGCGACTTTGGTGCCGTGGTAATCATCGGCCTGATCGCTCTTCGGCGGCTCGGGATAATTAAAACCGCCGGGCTCCTTCGCGCTTGCGAGTTGAAGACTGAGAAGGAGGATTGCGAAGACCTGCGGGATTCGTTTCATTACGAACCGAAATTACCTCCTTCGGCAGGGTCGGCAATAACCTCTAAGAGGCGGTCCGAACAATCAGCGAGTAGCTGATCAATGCCGCCACGCCGAGGAGCACAACCCCCGCGTAGACAAACTCGCGCGAACGTTCCACGGAGACGCGCGCAAGCATCTTCATCCCATGTTTTGGATAGACGAGGTAAAGAAAACCTTTGAGCGTCCAACCCCAACCCAGCAGCGTCACCACCATAGGGATGCCGGTCCAGACATTGTGAAACGCGACGATGAACGCGCCGAGCGGGAAGTGCAGCAGCGCGGTGTAAAACACACCCGTCGTCCCTTGCTCGCGCCAGCGGACGAACAATTCCACCCAAGCGCGCGGTTGCAGGATATGCGACAGCCCGATGACGAAGCAGCAAACTACGATGAGCTTTTCGATGGCGATTTCCATGCTGGTTTGTAGGGGAAGCTGCTAACTTCCCCGGTCTTGGGCAAGAGACACGGGAAGCTAACAGCTTCCCCCTACAGCTTGCGCCTGCTCGCGCGTTGACGAAATTGGCCGCCCGCGATGCTCACCATCTCTCAAGTCACAAAAGCCTTCGGTGGGCGCACCCTTTTTGAGGACGCTTCGCTGCAGGTGAATCGGGGCGATCGCGTGGGCCTGGTTGGACCGAACGGGGCGGGAAAGTCGACCCTCTTCTCGCTCATTCTGAGCGAGGCTACTCCGGATGTCGGAAAGATTGCGCTGGAGAAATCGGCGACGGTCGGATTCTTGCCGCAGGAGAATGCGCCGGTCGGCGACGAAACAGTCCTGGAAGTGGCGACCGCCATTTCCCCCGAGTTGACCGCTGCGCAGCGCATCCTGAAGACGACTCCGGAAGACTCGACCGAGCATCACGACGCGCTCCACGCTTTCGACGAGCACGGCGGCTGGCAGGTCGAACCGAAAGCGAAACGCATCCTGCACGGGCTCGCCTTTCGCGAGTCAGATTTCGAGCGGCCGGCGAAGACGCTGAGCGGCGGCTGGGTCATGCGCGCGCATCTCGCCCGCCTTCTCGTGCAGGAGCCGAATCTGCTTCTGCTCGACGAACCAACCAATCACCTCGATCTCGAGTCGCTCGTCTGGTTCCAGGAATACCTGAAAAGCTATCCGGGCGCGATTCTGATGATCTCGCACGACCGCGAATTCCTGAACCAGCTCGTCGGCTCGATCATCGAGATTGCGCATCGCCGATTGCAACGCTACCGCGGGAATTGGGACAGCTACGTGGAGCAGAAGGCGGCGCGCGAGGAGCAACAGCTCTCCGCCTACAAGAATCAGCAGAAGGAAATCGCGTCGCTGCAATTGTTTGCCGATCGCTTCCGCGCGAAGGCGAGCAAAGCATCGCAGGCGCAAAGCAAGCTGAAGCAGATCGATCGCATGGAGAAGATCGAGGCGCCGCTCAATCGCGAGAAGACGGTGCACTTCCATTTCCCACAGCCGCCGCGCAGCGGGCATCGTGTCGTCAAGCTGGAGAACGTCCATCATGCCTATGACGATCTGGTGGTTTATCGGGATTTGAACTTCGAGGCGGAACGCGGACAGCGCACCGTCCTGGTGGGCCCGAACGGGTCGGGCAAGTCTACCTTGCTGAAGTTGCTGGGCGGTTCGCTCGCGGTCCAAAGCGGCACGCGCGAGCTTGGCCACAATGTAAAGGTCGGCTACTTCTCGCAGTATCGCGTCGAGATGCTGCAACCAGCGATGACCGTGCTCGAGACTGCGCGTGACATGCCGAACCCGGTTTCGGAACAGGTCGCGCGCACCGTCCTGGGGTCATTCTTGTTCCGCGGCGATGACGTTTTCAAAACCACCGCCGTTCTGAGCGGGGGAGAGAAAACGCGGCTCGCCTTGGTGAAGCTATTACTCGATCCACCGAATCTTCTCCTGATGGATGAGCCGACAACTCACCTGGATGTCGGCAGCATCGACGCGCTCGTCGGCGCTCTCGCGCAATACGAAGGAACACTGATCTTCATCAGCCACGACGTTTATTTCATCCGCGCGGTCGCGAAAACGGTCCTGCACATCAACACCGGCCAGCTCACGCCGTACGCGGGCGACTACGATTATTACCTGGACAAATCGAAGGCGACCTCGGCGCGCGCCGCGCTGACGAGTGACGGGCAGCAACTGCACAATCTTCAGCCGGCGAACGGCGCGGCCGCACCGGCGACAAATTCGACGCCCGGGCTACGTGATTCCCGGCAGCAGCGTCGCGCTGACGCGGAACAACGAAAGGCGGAGGCGAAGATTCAGCGGGAGCGCGAAAAGCGAGTGCGGGAATTGGAGATGCACATCCTCTCACTGGAAGGACGCCAGGGAGAGTTGACCGCGGAGTTGGAAAAGCCGGAAACTTATGATGCGGGTGGCGCGGCGATGGAGCTGAATCGCGAGCTATCAAGTCTGACCGTGGAGCTCGAGCGCGTGACGACAGAATGGGAAGCGCTCGAGCAAACCGAAAACGTAGCCGGCGTCTGAAGCGGACGAGTCTGAACTTTGTTCGACCTTTGCGCGCGGCTGGCATCGCCGCTGCTTAAACAAGATCTGCGAACTAGGAAGCAACTACTACAAACATAATTCTCCTTAGCTTCAGCAGCGCGACCAGAAATGGTCGCGCTTTTTTTTTGCAAGGGAGAAGCGTCCCGCCCGTTCTTGCTCAGAACCGAAAGACGGGACGCTCATTAGCTTCCCTGAACCGCTACTTGCCGAAGACTTTCTTCACGTCGCCGACTTTTTCCTGAATCTTCCCGCCTACTTTGTTGGCAGTGCCGCGATCTTCCATTTCACGATCGCCGGTGGCCTGGCCTGTCTTCTCCTGTACGGCGCCCTTCGCCTGATCAACGTTTCCTTTGATTTTGTCCTTAGTGCTTGAGTCCATATACACGATTCGAAAGCAGGCAGGCCACAGGCCGTAAGGCGGCCCGTAAACGACGTAGAAAACTAGCGATCGAAAATGCGGGAGAAACGAGCACGCGCGAGAGGCTGGAAGCTGTTCCTTAGATAGAGTGATATGGCCCGCTCGTGGCCGGCCACGATTTCCAGTTCTACGCCGCGCCATCCAAGTTCCTGCGCGCGTGTAATGACGTCGCAGACAAGGCGCCCGCCGACGCCGCGCCCCCGCCACGCTGGGCGGACGTAAAGCTCTTCGAGCCAACCAATTGTTCCGCCATGTTCGGCGCTGAGATGAGCGGCCGCGTAGGCGAGGCCGACGGCTTCGCCGTTCACGGCGGCAAGCAAGATAAAGCCGAAGCGCCCATCGGCGAGAACCGTGCGCGTCACTTCGCGCAGATCCTCGAGGGAGGTCTCGATGTCGTGTTCTTCCAGTTGCGCGCGGAGCAGAGCGACGGCCGCAGCGGCGCTGTCCGCATCGCATAACTGGATCGCAGCGGCATCCATCTTTGATCAGGCGCCCGCTTTCTGCCGACCGTTCGCAGGCGGAATCGGATCGGATGTGTTCATCGGCACCCAGGGCATGCAGCGGAGAAGGCGCTTTACCGT
>JACCXA010000162.1 GCA_013697365.1 Chthoniobacterales bacterium | reverse complement strand
CATCTGGATTCATCCCGGAAAGCCTCGCGATCTCTGACTTATGCATTAATCGTCGCGCGCCTGCAGTCCGGGGGTCGCGTCCGTTAATGCCGATTACTTGCCCGCTTGGGAACCTTGAAGCAGGTGCGAAAAAAATGCCGAACGCAAATGCTCCTTGCATGGCGAATTGGGCTGCCACCGCGTGATTCTCATATTCCCCCTATCGGGACGGCACGCCGGAAGAATCATAAATTCATTAAGAGCAAGCGCAATTGCGACACGTACAGGACGCCGTGTTCTTCGCCGCACCGTGAAACGTTACGCGCCATCGTTGGAAAGCTCTGGGCGGAATGGCACCGGCGGCAACGGCTCCACAAACGGCGGCAGAGCGCGCAGCGCGGGGCGTCGAACCCGGCCCCGAGACTCCCCCGAACAGCGAACCGTGGCTGCCGCATCCACCGCAAAGCCTCGACGACCTGTTTTACATCTCTGATCAGTGCGCAAAACTGCCGAGGCGTGGAAGGCCGAGTTCAGACTTTCATCCGGGGCTTAGCTGCTCGCGGTCGCATTGTGGTGCTCGGCGGCCATGTGCGGTCATTCAGCACGGCCGGTAATCCCTTCGCTCGCGAATTCCTGGCGAGCTTCTAGAAAAGAATGGATGAGGGCAGATCAGCTTTCCCGCGTCTCCATCGGCGTCATCAGCTTACAATTCAATCCTCTTCCCTCGTTCTTTTCGACTAAACCCAGAGAGTCCGGTCAAAAGTGCGGTACTGGATCGCTTCGCTGACATGCTCAGTGCTGATCTCGTGCGATCCAGCAAGATCCGCGACCGTGCGGGAGACCTTTAGAATGCGATCGTAGGCGCGCGCGCTCAGGTTCAACTCGGTCATCGCTACTCTAATTAATTCCTGCGATTCCTCGCTCAGCTGGCAGTGTTGCTTGATCTGCCGCGGTCCCATGCGGGCGTTGCAATTTGTTTTCGCATCGGCCTGGAAACGCTTCTGCTGACGTTCCCGCGCCCGCACGACGCGCTCCCGAATCGTGGTCGATCCTTCCTCGGCGCGCGTGCTGGAGATGTCTTTGTATTCCACCGCCGGCACTTCGATGTGCAGATCGATGCGATCGAGCAAGGGGCCGGAGATGCGTTGCCGGTAACGCTGCACCTGCACCGGGCCACAGCGGCATTCGCGTTTCAGGTCGCCGAAGTAGCCACAGGGACACGGGTTCATCGCTGCCACGAGCATGAACTCGGACGGAAACGTCACACTGCCGGCTGCGCGCGACACGGTGACCTTGCCGTCTTCGAGCGGCTGCCGCATTACTTCGAGCGTAGAGCGTTTAAACTCCGGCAGCTCATCGAGAAACAAGACGCCATGGTGCGCGAGGCTGACCTCTCCGGGCGCCGGAATCGCGGAGCCGCCTAACAAGCCCACATCGGAGATGGTGTGATGCGGCGAACGGAAAGGCCGCGTCGAAACAAAGGCCTGCTCGCCATTTAACATCCCGGCAATGCTGTGGATCTTCGTGCTCTCGATCGCCTCTTCGAGAGACATCGGCGGGATGATCGTGCCGATACGCTTCGACAACATGGATTTCCCCGAACCGGGCGGACCGATCATCAGCAGGTTGTGACCCCCCGCGACCGCCACCTCGATGGCCCGCTTCACGTGCCCCTGTCCTTTCACGTCGCTGAAGTCGACCTCGTAGCTTTGATGATTGGCGAAGAATTCCGTGAGATCGCCCGGCGTCGGTTGCAGGTCGGTGTTCTTTCCAGAGATGAAGTCGAAGGTTTGCCGCAGATTTTGCACTCCGTAGATGTCGATCCCTTCCACCATGGCGGCTTCGCGCGCGTTCGCTTCCGGAACAAAAAGCGCCCGCTTCCCGCGCCGCCGCGCCTCAATGGCCGCAGGCAAGACTCCGCGCACTGAACGCACGGCTCCGCTTAGCGCCAGCTCCCCCACGAAGCTGTATTTCTCCAGGACCGGATCTTCGAATTCCTCGGCCGCGATGATCATCCCAAGTGCGATCGGCAGATCGAAGCTGGGGCCTTCTTTTTTGATGTCGGCCGGGGCGAGATTGATCGTCGTGCGGCCGCGCGGCCAATAGTAGCCGCTGTTGCTGATCGCGGTCGTGACGCGATCCTGACTTTCCTTCACCGCAGTGTCGGGCAGACCTACGATGATGATCTTGGGATCGCCGCGCCCGGCGTTTACTTCGATCTCAACTTCGTAAGCATCGATGCCGTAGACCGCAGCCGAGTAGATCTTCGCCAGCATTGAGCCGACGTTGCCAGAGAAGAGAAGGGACGAAAAGATGCAAAACTCAGGTGGCTCGGCCCTAGGGGGCGCTGCGGATGAGCCAGCAGGCGAGACGTCCGCTAGGCACAGCCGAGACGGCCGTGCTCCGTTTCGGCGTCAAAGCCTGCTCAAGCTATCCTGCCTTCGCGCAGCGGTCGTCTCCGAAACACTGGTTTTCAACCCCGTTACAAACCACATCATTGCAGCCACCGAAGGATCTCCCGCTGGCACTGGCAATTTCATACCCGAGGAAACGAGGATCGCGATTCGCCTTCGCCCACCGCCACGCCGGACATCCAATCTCCTCTCCTCCGCAGGCGCGAGGCGCGGCGGCGCGTCCACCGATTCAGGACCTCGTCCCGCTCGTCTTGTCTTCCAGCGTTGCTTCCGGCCGTTTCACGTCCCCGGTTTTAAAGCTCCGCACGGGCGGCAGAATTTCGCGGAAAGTGGTGCCGTAGATTTCCCAAACGGTCAGGAACAAACCGCAGATAATAGGTCCCACGATGAATCCGATGGGACCGAAGAGGAAGAGGCCGCCGAGGGTTCCGACAAGGATCAGAAGGTCCGGCATCTTCGCATCTTTCCCGACCAGCATCGGTCGCAAAATGTTGTCGACCGTCCCGACGACGGCCACGCACCAGACACCCAGGAGTGTGGCGGCCAGGGTTTGCCCGGTGATGAATAGATAGGCCACGCCCGGGACCCAGATCAAAGCCGCCCCAATGCCCGGCACGATAGAGAGAATCGCCATGAGCGTGCCCCAGAAAGCCACTCCCTCGATTCCCGCCACCCAAAATCCGACCCCAGCGAGTGCACCTTGAATGATGCCAATGACTAGGGTGCCTTTGATGGTCGCGCGGGTGACCGAGGTAAGCCGCTCGAGCACGAGCGCTTCGTCCTGGTGGCTGAGCGGCATGTAATAGAAAATCTTCTCGAGAATCTTCCGGCCATCTCTGAGGAAAAAGAACATCGCGTAAAGCATGACAAAGAGATCCAGGAGAAGCCGGGCTGTTCCGGCCGTCATGCGCGAGACGCTCGCGACCAAAAAGCCGCCGGCGGCCTTGGCCGTGTTGCCGACGTTTTCCATGATCTGCGCCTGATCCGGGACGTAGCTGGCAAGAGTCGGGAAGCGCTGCACCAGCCAATCGTGCGCATTGAAGGTGCTAGCGGCTCCGAAATGCTGCTGCACCCAGGGAATGGCGTCGTTGCTGACCTTGACTGCCTGACTCACCACCAGGCCGACGAAGGCGCTGATCGGGCCCGCGATGAGGAGAAAAAGCACGAGAAGAGTCAACGCTGCGGCCCATGAGCCGCGGCCGCCTAGCAGCCGTGCAACCCAATGGTAAAGTGGACGGCACAAGCCAGCGAGCATCGCGCCGAGCAGCAGCGGTTTCAGAAATGGCCACGTCACGGCGAGGAAGAGCGCGGATACAACGAAAACGAGAAGCAGGACAAACGCGGTCCGGAAACTCGTCCCGCCGATGTTGGCGCTTTCCATGGATACGACTCTACGCCGATTAGGGATCGTCGCTGCTTTAAAGCACGCCCACGCCGCAGTGCGCATCGCATGCGAACTGCGATCCGCGCTTTGAGCTGTGCTGCATTCTGTTAGCAATGCGGAAGTGCAGCCGCCGCTTTTCCTCCTGGCCCCGGGTGCGGGGGCGTCTTCTGCGCACCCGTTGTTGCGACATTGGGCCGCCTTGCTCGGAGAATTGGGGACTGTCCGATCCTTCGATTACCGTTACATGATGGAGGGATCTCGGCGGCCCGATCCTTTGCCCAAGCTGGTGGCCGCGCACCGCGCTGCCCTCGCGGAAGCGCGCGGGGACCACGCCGGGCCCATTGTCTTGATCGGGCGAAGCATGGGCTCCCGGATCAGTTGTCATGTCTCCCTCGAAGAAAAAGTCAGCGCGCTCGTTTGCCTGAGCTACCCGCTTTGCGGTGGGGGCGATGCGACGAAGCTACGCGACAAAGTTCTGCGCGAGATCACCACCCCAATTCTCTTCGTGCAGGGAACGCGCGATCCTCTTTGTCCGCTCCATTTGCTCGAACAAGTCCGCCGCGAAATGCTCACCCTAAATCAACTCCATGTCGTTGAGGGTGGCGACCATTCCCTGCTCGTCCGAAAGATGGACCTGAAAGCGCGCGGTGAAACGCAGACCGACGTTGATGAACAAATCATACGGCAGATCGCCGCCTTCGTTGTTGCCGCGCCTTCGACTCAACCGGACAATTCTCGATGAAGCCAACCCTGCCGGAAGCAAACCTTTAGCGTCTCGATCCGTTCCGTTCGGCTAGTTCGACCTCTGTAGATGGAAGCCCTTGATCATCTTTTCGAGAGCAACAAGACGTGGGCTGGCCGTATCCGGCAGCAGGAGCCGGAGTTTTTTCAGAAGCTTTCGCAACAGCAGGCGCCCACGTATTTGTGGATCGGCTGTTCGGACAGCCGGGTGCCCGCGAATCAGATTGTCGGACTGCCACCGGGAGAACTATTCGTCCACCGGAATCTCGCGAATCTGGTCGTGCACACGGATCTCAACTGTTTGTCGGTCATGCAATTTGCGGTCGATTTGTTGAAAGTGCGCCACATCATCGTCTGCGGACATTATGGGTGCAGCGGGGTGCGGGCGGCGCTGCAGCGCGATCGCCTCGGCTTGAGCGATAATTGGCTGCGCCACCTGCAAGACGTGCGTGAAAAGCACGAGGAAATTCTGGCAAAAGCCAGCGGAGAGACCGGAGCATCCGACCGGCTGTGCGAATTGAACGTCATCGAGCAGGTCACCAACGTTTGCCACACCACGATCGCGCGCGACGCCTGGGAGCGCGGCCAGGACCTCACCGTGCATGGATGGATATACGGGCTGCACGATGGTCTCCTGCGCGACCTTGATGTCACCGTAGCCACCTTCCACGAGACGCTCGAAGTCTCCGCCGCGGCGATCTCCGCGCTCGGGTGATCGCCAGCGTCGCCGTGTCTGCTCGCGCCTCGGAAAGCGACGCGACTAAAGCAGAAGGCCTGCGCCCGCAAACGTCCGGAACAGGCTCTAATGCCGGAAGTGCCGCACACCGGTGAAGATCATGGTCATGTTTCGCTCGTTCGCGGCTGCAATGACTTCTTCATCGCGGACCGAACCACCGGGCTGAATCGCGGCCGTTGCGCCCGCTTCGGCGGCAGCGACGAGACCATCAGCGAAGGGAAAAAAAGCGTCGCTTGCGACCGCGCTTCCGCCCAATGAAAGCCCGGCTTCCGCCGCTTTCCAGACCGCGATCCGTGAGGCATCAACGCGCGACATTTGCCCCGCTCCGACCCCGAGCGTGCGATCGGACCCGGCATAGACGATCGCGTTCGACTTGACGTGTTTCACGACGCGCCAGCCGAAAAGCATGGCCGCCATCTCCGTTTCGGTCGGAGGGCGCTTCGTCACCACGTTCGGCTCAAGATCGCTGTGTTGAGCGACGTCTTTATCCTGCACCAGAACGCCGCCACAAACGGAGCGAACATCCAATTCAATTCCAGTCGATACCTTCGGTGGCAGGGCGCGAATCAAACGCAGATTCTTCTTCTTTTGGAAAAGCGCGCGCGCCTTTGCCTCAAACTCCGGCGCAATAATGACTTCGCTGAAGATCTCACTGATCGCTTTGGCGAGCGCTTCATCGATCGGACGGTTGCAAATAATGATGCCGCCAAAAGGCGCCTGTTTATCGGTCGCAAACGCCTTTTCCCATGCTTGGCGCAGGTCGGCATCCGTCCCCACGCCGCACGGGTTGGTGTGTTTCAGGATCGCGACGGTTGGCTCGGTGAATTCGCCGATCAAGTGCGTCGCCGCGCTGATATCGAGGATATTGTTAAAGGAGAGTTCTTTGCCGTGCAGCTTCTCGAAGCATTCATCGAAGTCGCCATAGAGCGCGGCGGTTTGATGCGGATTCTCGCCATAGCGGAGCCGCGACACAAGAGGCAAGGCGAGCGAGAACGATGCGTCGGTCGTTTGCTCTTTATTCAGGAAATTGCCGATCGTCCGGTCGTATTCCGATGTCTTGATAAAAGCCTTGATCGCGAGGCGTTCACGTAGACGGAGCGTTGTCTCCCCTTCCTGATCACGCATCGTGTCCAGGACCGTTTCGTAGTCCGAGGGTTCGACGACCACTGTGACAGACTCGTAATTTTTCGCCGCGCTTCGAATCATCGAGGGCCCGCCGATGTCGATCTGCTCGATGGCTTCAGGGAGCGTCACGCCGGGCTTCGCGATCGTCCCTTCGAACGGGTAAAGGTTCACCACGACAAGGTCAATCGGCTGGAAGCCCTGCTCTTTTGCCTGCTTTTCGTGCAATGGGTTGCCTCGTTTGTAGAGGAGTCCGCCGTGCACCCGCGGGTGGAGCGTTTTCACGCGGCCTTCCAGAACCTCGGGGTAATCCGTAAAGCTCGCGATATCGCGCACCGGTATGCCTTCCTTGCGCAGCAACTCGGACGTCCCACCGGTGGAAATGATATCGACGCCCATCTTTTCGAGGGCGCGGGCAAAATCTGCGACGCCGGTCTTATCGGAAACGGAAATGAGAGCGCGCGTGATTTTCATTTTCGGGAGCGCGATTCTGCTCAGACCGACTTCGTCAATCCAAGAGAATTACAGGGGGATTCGCAGCGCCGCGCTGGTTTGCTGTCAGCTTCCCAAGTTTCGAACGGGGAAGCTAACGGCTCTCCCTACAGGTCCCTCACCGATCGAGCACGACGTGCTTAGCCATCGGATAGAGCGCGGGACAGCAGCCGATCGTTTCGCAAAACGCTTTGCTGAAATGGCTCAGGCTGGAGTAACCAACTTCCATGGCCGCTTCCGTCACATTGTGACGACCGCCTCGCAAGAGGGCCGCCGCGCGTTCCATGCGTAGATTGCGCAGGAACTGCGGGATCGTTAGCCCGGCTTCCCGGGAGAAAATTCGGCTGAGGTAAAACGGGCTGCAGCCCACTTCCTGACCAAGCGCCTCCAGGGTCGGCGGGTTGGCAATGTCGCGCGCCAGCAATTCCTTGGTGCGCTCGACGCGGTCCCGTGCCACACGTTTTTGCCGCATGCAGAAAAGCTCGGGGTCCTTCGGCGCAAACAGGAAGTGGGACATGAGCTCGAGCGCCTTGCTCTGATACCAAAGGCTCTGGGCGGCCTTCGGCACGGGCGGTTGGAGCAGGCTGGTGACGAGACTTCGTTGCTCAGTCCCCATGGCTTGGGGTATCGAGACGACCGCTGCCTGCTTGTCGGAAAAAACGGCCCGACGCACCGGCGCTTCCAAGTCGCCTTCGCATTCCGCCAGCTGCGCGCGTAAGTGGTCGCGCGAGAATTCAAGCGTCACGAATTGATGGCGATCATGCGCGCGCCGGGTGGCTCGCAACGGCTCGTCCGTGACCGCGTAGTACCCTGCGCTCCCGGCGATATAGGCGCTTTGCAAACGCGACCCAATCGCGCCGCGGCCTTCCAGGTTAAGACAAAATTCGACGCTCCGCGGACGGAAGCTGCCGCCCCAATCAAGCGGCTGCTGCGCACGAAGATCGTGCCATTCCAGGCTAAGTCCCTGCCGCTCGAAGTCACCGTAGAGAGGACGCCAACCTTGTTGCACCTCAGGCCAGGGGCGGGCAACGACAGTTGTTTGCTCGGGAATCACGCGCTCAATTACAGGCGAAGCAGGGTTTATTGCAAGCCATGTAGCGGCGGCCCGTGACGGTTCGAATGTTGCCTGGCGGTCCGGACCGTATTGAAGTCGGCTACAGGGCGCCTTCAGACTATCTCCGGCTGATGAAGTCGTCGAAGTTCCGCCGCGCTCGCTCGAAGATGCGTTCGCCACCGCGCTTGGTCTGGCGGAATCTGCGCTTGATCTCCGCTTTCACGAAGTTCTCATCCCCATCGCCTTCTTCGATTTCATCGTCGCCTTGGGTGATCTCGGCGTTGCTTTCATCGTCGCCCAGGTATTGCTCGTCAGGCTCCGGAACGCGCCGCTCGATATCCCGCCCGCTCCGCTCAATCGGATCCTGCACCACCTCGTCCATATTCCGCCCGCGATACATTCCCTCGACTCGGGTGACATTCCCTCTGTTGGCATTGATGTGAATCGTTCCGAGCGGCCGACGCGCCTGATTCTGAATGGTTACAATCCAGGTCGGATTGCCGCGGTAGTTTGTGCGAAGGGCGTAGCTGACGAGATCGAAGTTCTGGTGCGACTTATCCGCGGTGTGGCTCGTCACCTCGAAGGCGCCACTAGAATCAAGGTTTAGTTGCGACGTCTTGATCGTCGCGCCTTTGACCGAGCCGGCCACCGCGCTGGGGGTCCGATTTGAAATGATCCGCCCCTTTGCCACCACGAATTCGCGGATCCCTGCAGGCGCGCCGCGGTCCGCGATCAGCACGGTCCAACGCGTTGGTTGCGGATCACCATCCACGCCTGTGACGGAGATGACGCGACTCAGGGCCGCGCGGTTAAACTGCGTGCCGATCACCCGAAGCGCTTCATAGGCCGTGCCGCGCTCCTGCGCGAAAGCCGATGAAGCGACGAACAAAAGCACAAGCAACATTCTCCACATGGGCGAAACCAAACGGCGCTTGCGCAAGGCTGTCCACCCGTTTTCGTTTGCGCACTTGAAGAAGGGGGCGTGTGTGTGCAGCGTTCGCTTGCCTGATGAAAAAGAAGGTCGAATTCTCCAGCCACACCGGAAATCTCGCCCTGATGCGCGGCTTTGTGCGCAAGTTTCTTGATGGCTATCCATTTTCTGAGAAGGAGCGAACGCTCATGGTTCTAGGGGTGGACGAGGCCTGCACGAATATTATTCGGCACGCCTATCAGCTTCAGGATGATCAACTGATTGCCCTTTCGCTCGAGGCGAAACGCGATTGCGTTTGCATGCGGCTGCGGGATTACGGTCGGCAGAGCCCGACCGGGAAGATGCAGGGGCGCGCGCACGACCTGATCAAACCGGGCGGTCTCGGCCTGCACCTGATTCGAAGTGCGTTCGATAAGGTTGACTACATTCTCAAGAGCCGCGGGACCGAGCTGGTGCTGACCAAGAAGCTGGGATGAAGCGCATGACTCGGCGGAGCACGGCCGTCCCGGCTGTGCGGCCAGCGGGCGTCTATACAGCCGGGACGGCGGTGTTCCAATGAAACCGCCCGAGCCCGATCCCATCTTCGAGGTTTCGCTGCGGCCGCCCATGTTCAGCGAATTCACCGGGCAGGTGAAAGTTTGCGAGCGGCTGGCCGTGCTGGTGGAAGCTGCCAAGATGCGCGGCGACGTGCTCGAACATATCCTGCTGAGCGGTCCGCCGGGCCTCGGCAAGACAACGCTCGCGCACATCATCGCGAACGCGATGGGAGTCAGCGTGAAGAACACGAGCGGACCGGTGATCGAAAAAGCGGGAGAGCTGGCCGGCTTGCTCACCAGTCTCGAGAAGGGGGACGTCCTCTTTATCGACGAAATCCATCGTCTCCAGCCGACGATTGAAGAATACCTTTATCCGGCGATGGAGGATTATCGCCTCGACATCATCATCGACCAGGGCCCGCAGGCGCGGAGTCTGCGCCTGCAACTGCCGAAATTCACCCTGATCGGCGCAACGACGCGCGCCGGGATGGTCAGCGCGCCTTTGCGCTCGCGCTTCGGCATGACCGCGCGGCTGGATTACTACGCGGCTGAAGAAATGCACAAGATCATCACGCGGAGCGCGGGCCTGCTTGGCGTCGAGGTGGATCAAGCAGGAGCGGCGGAAATCGCGGCCCGCACCCGGGGGACGCCGCGCACGGCGAATAATCTTCTGCGCTGGGTGCGCGATTTCGCGCAGGTGAAATCCGACGGGAAGATTACAGAGGATGTGGCGGACCGGGCGCTGACCATGCTGGAGATCGACCGCGATGGTTTCGACCAATGGGACAAGCGTGTCATCGAAGCTTTGATCCACAAATTCAACGGCGGCCCGGTCGGCTTGAACTCGTTAGCCGTCGCGATCGGGGAGGAAGCCGGCACGCTCGAGGAAGTGAACGAGCCTTACCTGATCATGGAAGGCTACATCAAGCGTACGCCGCAGGGCCGCGTCGCGATGCCGAATGCCTATCGCAAGCTGGGATTGAAACCGCCTGCCGGTCCGCAGACAGACTTGTTCGGTTAATCTTCCGGACGAGGGGCGACACTCCTATCCCCTGTTTCAGCGGGGCGACAGGAGTGTCGCCCTTCCGGAAGAAACCTCAGCGTCATGAGGCGCTCCGCAGATCTGGGCGAAACGCCAGACCTCATGAAACGTGTTGTAGAGCGGCGTCGGCGCGGCCCGGATCACGTTTGGTTCGCGGAAATCGCACTTCACGCCCGCGGCCTCCAGCCGGGCAAACAATTCCTTCGGTTTTTCATGCACCAGAATCGAGAGCTGGCAGCCACGCTCTTCTGCGGCCCGCGGCGTGATGATCGTAAAAAGCTTCGACGGCGCCCGGTCGAGCAGAAACTCAAGATAACTCGTTAGGCGGAGCGACTTCGCGCGCAGCGGGCCCATTCCGCCCGCTTCGTCGAAGATGGCCAGCGATGCGCGCAGAGGCGCCATCGAGAGGATCGGCGGGTTGCTGATCGCCCACGAATCGGCCGAGGGCACGGGCACGAAATCAGGCAGGAGATGCATGCGGAAGCGCGTCGCCGGATCGTTGCCCCACCAGCCGGCCAGGCGCGGCAGCTCCGTATTCGCAGCGTGGCGCTCGTGCACGAACGCCCCGGCGACCGCCCCGGGACCGGAATTGAGATATTTGTAGGAACACCAGACGGCGAAGTCGACATTCCAGGCGTGCAGCGAGAGGGGAACGTTTCCGATGGCATGCGCGAGATCGATTCCGACCAGACAGCCGCGCTCCTGCGCCGCCGTTGTGATCTCGGCAATGTCGAAGAGCTGCCCGGTGAAAAAGTTGACGCCCGCGAGAAGAACGAGCGCGATCTGTTCGCCTTTGTTTTCCAACGCGGCCTGGATGTCGGGCGCGCTCACGGTCCACTCTCCGTCGCGCGGACGCACCAGGACGAGCGCCTCGCCCGGATCGAAACCATGATGGGCGATCTGAGACTTCACCGCGTAGGTGTCCGAAGGGAAGGCCGGCTCTTCCATCAGGATCTTAAAACGCGATTTCGTCGGCCGATAGAATGACGCCATCATCAGGTGCAGGTTCACCGTAAGGCTGTTCATGCAGACGACTTCGTTTGGTTGCGCCCCGACGAGACGCGCGGCGGACTCGCGAAGTGTTTCGTGGTAGGAATACCAGGGCGTAGCGCCGTCGAGATGGGCGTCGACCCCGAGCTTCGCCCAATCGTCCAGCTCCTGTTCGACTAGTTTGCGCGTCGCTTTCGGCATCAAGCCGAGCGAGTTGCCGACAAAGTAAATGAACGGTTTGCCGTCGGCACCGACAGGGAGATGGAAGCGTTCCCGGAAATGGTTCAGCGAGTCCTCGGCATCGAGCTGGAGCGCAAAGGATTCGTCGGCTGAAAAGATCATTGAAGCGAAGGATAACAGGCGCCTTGCGGAACTCCAGAAAGGCCAATCGGACTGGAGCACGGCCATCTCGGCGGGTGCGGACAGCGGGCGTCTCGCCTGCTGACGACGATTCGACAGGCGGGACGCTCGTCGGCCGCACAGCCGGGACGGCCGTGCTCCGGATGAGGTGCTAGCGATTGCCGATATGGATCGCGCCCTTGTTCACGGCGAGCGCTGCTTCCTTGACAGCTTCGCTGTGCGTAGGATGCGCGTGCACGGTCCGGCCGAGGTCTTCCGCGCTTCCGCCGAATTCCATCACCGCAACGCACTCGGCCATCAGATCGGAAGCGGCATGCGATAGGATGTGCGCGCCGATAATGCGATCGGTCTCCGCGTCGGCGACAAACTTCACAAATCCCGTGGCGTCGTCCGCGGCGAGGGCGCGGCCATTGGCCGCAAAGGGGAATTTTCCGACCCGCACATTCATCCCCTTCTCCTTCGCGAAATCCTCCGTGATGCCGACACCAGCGGCTTCTGGATTCGTGTAGATGATTCCAGGGATGACGTCGTAATTCACATGCCCCGCTTTTCCGGCGATCATCTCTACGCAGGCGATGCCTTCTTCCTCG
This sequence comes from Chthoniobacterales bacterium, assembly GCA_013697365.1. Taxonomy (GTDB): domain Bacteria; phylum Verrucomicrobiota; class Verrucomicrobiia; order Chthoniobacterales; family UBA10450; genus JACCTI01. Next base: position 3,809 of record JACCXA010000162.1, on the reverse strand, counting down.
GCTTTGTGCGCCAGCATCGGCCCGGCGATTACGTCTCCGATGGCGTAGACGCCTTCGATGTTGGTGCGGAAGTGCGCGTCGACTTTGATGCGCTTTCGGTCATCCAACTCGACCCCGATCTTGTCCGCTCCGACACCCTCCGCAAAGGCGCGCCGCCCGACTGAGACAAGGACTTTATCAGCATCGAAGGTCAGCTTGTCCTCGCCCTTGCTCGCGGTCGCCGTGGCGCGGCCGTTCTCCACTTTCACTTCCCCTACCTTTGTTCCGAGATGGAACTTCATGCCCTGCGCAGTCAGCGCTTTCTGCAAAGCCGTGGCCAATTCCAAATCAAAACCGAGCGCAATGCGCGGGAGAAATTCCAGCACCGTTACCTCCGAGCCGAGCCGGCTCCAGACCGATCCCATCTCCAAGCCAATCGCGCCGCCGCCGATGACGAGCAGTTTCTTCGGCACTTCATCAAACGAGAGCGCCTCCGTACTACTGACGACGACGTTCCCATCGAATTTCATCGTCGGCAGCTCCACCGGCACGCTGCCGGTCGCGATAATGATGTGCTTCGCCTCGATCTCCTGCGCGTCGCCTTCAGCCGGTGTAATCGCTACCTTGCCGGCCGCCAGGATCGCGCCCAGGCCTTGGAACGTGCTGACCTTGTTCAGCTTCATCAGGCCGCGCACGCCGCCGGTGAGCTGCTTCACGACCTTATCCTTGCGCTGCAGCATGACCGGGAGGTCGAGGCCGACGTTGTCGATGCGAATGCCGTGTTTGGAAGCTTCTTTCTTGGCAAAAGCAAAGTGGTCGCTTGAAGAGAGGAGCGCCTTGCTCGGGATACAGCCAATGTTCAGACAGGTGCCGCCGAGTTCCTTATCTTTTTCGACGATCGCGGTGCGAAGGCCGAGCTGGGCGGCACGAATCGCAGCGACGTATCCGCCGGGACCGGAGCCGATGATGACAACGTCAAATGATTCCATAATTGAGGAGAGCAGGCCTCAGACTAACGAGAGGGCAAGTTACAAACCTGCACCACCTAGAAGTCCAGCGGCAGCTTGGTCGGATCTTCGATGCAGTCTTTTACGCGAATGAGGAACGTAACCGCTTCCTTGCCGTCGACGGCACGGTGATCGTAGCTTAAGGCGAGATACATCATCGGTCGCACCACGACTTTCCCGTCAATCGCCATCGGACGCTGCTGAATCGAGTGCATTCCGAGGATGCCGCTCTGCGGCGGATTCAAAATCGGCGTGCTGAGGAGCGAGCCATAAACTCCGCCATTTGAAATCGTAAAAGTGCCGCCCTGAAGTTCCTCGATCTTGATTTTCCCCTCGCGCGCTTTGGCCGCGTAATTGGCGATGTCCAGTTCCAGATCCGCGAAGCTTTTTTTGTCGGCATCGCGCACGACTGGCACCACCAGCCCGCGTTCCGTTCCGACGGCGACACCGACATCGAAGAAATGATTCTGGATAAAATCATCGCCTTCGATGCGCGCGTTGATCGACGGCACGGCTTTCAATCCCTCCACAGCGGCTTTGATGAAAAAGGACATGAAACCCAGTTTCAGATTGTTCTTCTTCGTAAAGGCGTCCTGCGATTTTTTGCGCAGCTCCTGCACCGCGGTCATATCGCATTCGTTGAAAGTCGTGAGGATCGCAGCGGTGTGCTGCGCCATGACGAGCTGCTGCGCAATCTTCCGCCGCAAAGGCGACATCTTCTTGCGCGTGAAACGGTCGTTGGTTGATTGCGCGGGCGGGGTTTGCGCCGGGCTCTCCGCGGGCGCGGGTTGCACTGTAGTCGGCGCTGCAGTCTGCGGCGCTGCGCCGCGATCTTGAGCCGCGGTCAGCACATCGCTTTTCGTCAACCGTCCGCCTTTTCCACTGCCGGCGAGGTTAGCTGTTTCGAGCTTCTCCTCTTCGACAATACGACGGACTGCGGGAGATAAGACTTCCGCATTCGGCGACTTCTTTTCGCCACTGATGGGCGCTTCGGACCGATTCGGATCCGGCTTGTCCTTCACGTCCGTCACGGTCGCAACCTCGCCGGAAGCCGCGGGCGCTGATGCAGGTGACGGCGAATCATCGATCGTCGCGACGACTTCGCCGATCTTCACCTCCTGGCCTTCCGCCGCTATTGTCTGTAAAACGCCTGCCCTTTCCGCGACAATCTCGGTCGAGACTTTGTCGGTCTCCAGGGTGAAGAGGGGCTCACCCGCTTTGACCTGTTCGCCGGACTTCTTGTGCCAGACCGAGACGACGCCGCTGGAGATTGATTCGCCGACTGCAGGGATTTTGACTTCGATGCTCATGCGCGGGTTACAGTATGCGTACTCGCGCGCCGCGGTCGAACTGAACGTGAACGACGCTGCGCTACAAGCTGAGCGCTTCCCAAATGAGCTGCGCCTGCTCGCGCTTGTGCAGCGTTAACGCTCCCACCGCCGGGCTCGCGCCCGCATTGCGGCCGGCATACTGAATCTCGCGACCGAACAAAGCACGCAGGCGTGGCTCCATGAAGGTCCAGCCGCCCATGTTTTGCGGCTCTTCCTGACACCAGACGAGAGTTGCGTCCTGGCGAAAAACCCCCACCGCTGCGCGCAATTTCTCTTCGTTCAGAGGATAGAACTGCTCGACCCGTATCAAGGCCGCATCTGCGATCTTTTGTGTCTCCCGATTCTTCAGCAAATCGTAGTAAACCTTCCCGGCACAAAGGACGACGCGCTTGACCTCCTCGGCCGGTCCGAGGTTTGGCGTGCCCAAAATCTCTTCAAAGCCCCCACTCGTAAATTCCTCCACGCGCGACGTGGCATGTTCGGCGCGCAGCAGACTCTTCGGCGTCATGATGATGAGCGGCTTGAGAAAGTCCCGCTTCATCTGGCGACGCAGCACGTGAAAATACTGCGCCGGAGTTGTGAGATTGCAGACCTGGATATTTTCGTCTCCGCAGGCCTGGAGGAATCGCTCCACGCGTCCGCTGCTATGTTCCGGGCCCTGGCCTTCGTAGCCATGAGGCAGAAGCATGACGATGCCGCTCGGCCGTTGCCATTTCGATTCCGCCGAGACGATGAACTGGTCGATAATCGTTTGCGCGCCATTCGCGAAATCGCCGAACTGCGCTTCCCAAAGGCAGAGCATCTCGGGGTAATCGAGCGAGTAACCGTAGTCGAAGCCGAGCACGGCTGCTTCCGAGAGGAGGCTGTTGTAGATGCAGATCTTTGCCTGCTTCTCCGCAAGATGGAGGAGCGGAATGTAAGGCGCACCGCTTTTCGCGTCGTAGATCACCGCGTGGCGATGGCTGAAAGTACCACGCCGGCAGTCCTGGCCCGAAAGCCGAATCGGGGTGTCTTCCAGCACGAGCGAGCCGAAGGCGAGCGCCTCCGCAAAACCCCAATCGTAAGGCCCGCCGGCGTCGAAGATTTCGCGTCTGCGGTCGATCAGCATGCGCTTGATCTTGGGCAGGATGTTGAAGTCCTCCGGGACGCGGGTGAGACCAGCAACGATTTGCTTTAACGTCGCTGCGGAGATTGCGGTCGGGGGAGAAGCAAACGAAAACTCCGGCTGAAAGATCGCGGTCGATTCGTTGAATTGTTCCTTGCTGTCGGCCGGGGCATGCGCCCGCGCTTTAACTTCATCCAGTGCGGTTTGGAGTTTCTGCTCGAACTCGGCCGCGAGCGCAGCGGCCTCCTCCTGAGTCAAACGTCCCGCATCGATCAACTCCTGCTGGTAGAGCTTCCCGATCGAGAGCCGCCGATCGATCTTTGCGTAGAGATCAGGTTGCGTAAACGACGGCTCGTCGCCTTCGTTGTGGCCGTAGCGCCGGTAGCA
>JACCXA010000058.1 GCA_013697365.1 Chthoniobacterales bacterium | reverse complement strand
CTCCGAAATCCGCGCCAGCAGCCACCCATCTGCCTTCGGATTTTCCGCCCAGAGGAAAAAACGACAGTCCTACGCCTACTGGTGGCAGAAACAGTTCTGATCCGAGGAAGAATTGTTTCCACCGGTTCATGGCTTCTGATTGCGCAGAAACTCGAGTACACAAAAGGCCGGAAAAATCAGCACAGTGAGGAAACCGGCAAGCATCATTCCTGTGCCGATAAATGTGCGCGCCTTAACCGAGAAAAACTGATCCAAATCGCGCCTGATCTGGATTCCCGGCAGGGTAGTTTTACCGAAGTCGCGCCGCCCTCCCGCAGCATGCGCCACGCTCGGGACATCACTTGAATTTCCACTTCGTCCTTCCCCTCGGGAGGTTCGGTAAAACGGCCCAGGACAAAGTAATTTTCGAGGCCACCCCAAATACCTTCGCCCGGCTTCCGGAATTTTTTAGAAATTGTGATCTGAGCTGTCACGAGACCGTTTGAACGTCTCGTTCTTCACGTCGCAACAATCGTCCGACCACAATGAAGATTGTGCCAATAAACACCGCCCCGAGGGCTATCAGTAACGGCAGGTAGGGTGAAGCTGGCTCCATCGAAGTCCGACAGGGCGGAGCTTGCCGGTCGAAAAATTCCAAGGACAGCTAAATTCGCTAAGCCAAAACCGCGGCGGCCTGCAGCTTCTCAAGCTCTCCCCAGCGTGCGTAGAGAGCTGTCACACGTTCCTTGGCCGCAGCGAGCGCCTCCTCCATGTCAGTCCATTCCGGCTTGGGTCGAAGATAGAAGTCAGGCGCGGCGAAGAGGGCTTCCAGCCGTGCCATTTCTGCCTCGGCTGCGTGAATGGTCTCCTCGATCGTCTCAAGTTCACGGGCCTCTTTCCACTTCAGCTTGCGCGGCTTTGCTTGTGGAATAATTCGTCCAGCGAACTCGGTCCTGACTTCAGAATATCCTGGCGCGACAGCTTCCCGTTCGGCCTGCTTCTCCAGATAGTAATCGTAATTTCCCACGTAGCGGTCCACTGCGCCCTCCCCGGAGAAAGCGAGGATGGACGTGCAAACGCGGTTCAGAAAATAGCGATCATGGCTCACGACAATGACCGTTCCGCCAAACGCGACCAGAGCTTCTTCGAGCAACCGGAGCGTGCTGAGATCGAGATCATTGGTCGGTTCGTCAAGAATCAGGACATTGCCGCCGCGCTTGAGGATTTTAGCGAGCAAGACGCGGCTGCGTTCCCCGCCACTCAGCTGTGAGATCTTCGTGTTGATCCTGTCTTCGCTAAACAGGAAACGCCGCAAGTAGCCACGAAGCGTCACGCTTTCGTCGCCGAGTTTCACGACCTCGCTGCCATCGCTCACTTCCTGCCAGACCGTCTTCTGGTCATCGAGCTGCATGCGATTCTGATCGATGTAATTGATCTGTGTGCGGGAACCGATTTCGACTTCACCCTCTGTCGGAGCGAGTTCGCCGAGCATCACTTTCAAGAGGGATGACTTCCCAAGGCCGTTGCGTCCCACAATCCCGAGGCGTTCTCCGGCTGCAAAATGCAAGTCAACGCCCTCGAAGAGGCGGCGCCCGCCCAGATCCACCGCGACGCCGCGTAGCTCGATGACTCGATTGGCCAACTTCGGCGCCGGCGGGATGATCAAGTCGGCATCCAACTCCGGCTCGGGCGCTTCCTGAGCCGCCATTTCAAAGTAACGGTCGATGCGATCAACCGATTTCGTTCGTCTTGCGCGCGGCCCGCGGCGAACCCACTCCAGTTCCCGCTTTAGAAACTTCTGCCTTTTCCGCTCCTGCACTTCCTCGACCGACTGCCGTTGCGCGCGCGCCAGGAGATAGTCGGTATAATTGCCCTCATAACCCACGAACGAGCCACGCGAGAGCTCCACGATGCGCGTCGCGACTCGGTCTAGGAAGTAGCGATCATGCGTGACGAATAGGCACGTCCCTTGATAGCGGGAGAGGAAGTCCTCGAGCCATTCGATTGAGCCGGTATCGAGATGGTTCGTGGGCTCATCGAGCAAGAGAAAATCGGGGCGAGGCAAAAGTGCGCGGCACAAGGCGACCCGGCGCTTTTCTCCACCCGAAAGCGTCGCCACCACTCGGTCCGGGTTTGGCGCGTGCAGATTGCTGATGAGCGACTGCACGCGGTGCTCGAGGCTCCAGCCGTCGGCATGTTGAATAAGATCGAGGAGCTTGCCCGAACGCGTGCCCTCCGCGGGGGATTGTTCGTATTCGTCGATAAGATCGAGGATGCGCTGAGCTCCGCTCAAAATGTTCGCATGCACGGTGCCCGCGTCGTCCAGGTCGAAGACCTGCGGCATGTAGCCGGTGATCAAGTCGCGCCGCAGATTGATTTCTCCTGCGTCCGGCTTCATCGCGCCCGCGGCGATCTGAAGGAAGGTGGACTTCCCCGAACCGTTCCGGCCCACGAGCCCAACGCGCTCCCCTTCCAGAATGGTAAGCGAAGCGTTCTCGAGCACGGACTGCACGCCATAGCGAACTGTCAGGTTGCTTGCGCTTGCGATCGCGCTTTTAGGTGCCTCAGCCATGACGGCCGTAACCTAGCTGAAGCTTTGGCTTCGCCCAACCAGGAGGAAGTACCTGACCATCCGGCCGGAATGCTTCGTGCTCTAAAAGGCGGTCTGATGTGCTGAGCAAGGAAGCCGAATTCGACTTGGGAACACGGGGAGTCAGCGAGCAGGCTCCTTTCAGCCTGTCCAATGGCGCCATCGCTGCGGCCTTCCAACGCTTTCATCGGCGCACAAACAAAAAGAGCGGCTTCGTAGCGACAGTGGCAGGAAGCATTGGTCGGGCCGGCTGGATGTTCCTGGCCTTCACAATCTCTGGCTTCGGTGGCGGCCTGTTCCTTGCGTTGTTCGCCTAACGCTGCGCCCAGTCCACTGGCTTCGATCGCAGCTTTTTTCCCATCTCAAGCGCCGACGCGCGGTGAGACAGAGTCGGTCGCAAATCTAGAGTCATGAGGCGGGGTGATCTTAACGCGATGGAAATCCAGTCGCGCGTTGTGACCGTTTGAGATCTGGAACTCCAGTGTTGCTCCGGGAGCCAGCCCTGTCGTGGGCACGTCTACGTGGCAAAGGTCTAGCCCATCTTGGGTGAACGCCAATTGGCCGTGCGTCACGTCGCTCGTACTCCAGCGGACCTTTACTGCCCGGTCGCAAACTATTCTCAGCATCTTGCCTGCGGCCACGCGGCCGATTTGATGCGTGCGCGTCCAAATTTCAAAAGGACTGCCCTGCTGCCGCAGTCGCACGTAGCGGTCGTGCGCTGGCGCGATCCGCTCAAAGGCGATCCCATCAGCCCGGCTCCGGACTAGCGAGAGGTATTCCGCGTGCGCCCAGCAGAGCGGCATGGCCGAGCCGGTGGGCGATCCTCGGCGGCAATTGTGCTCCGAAGACTCGTCGCCAAACCAGACCTGCTCCGGCAGCATGCCTCCGGCCTTCGAGAAACCTTCCAAAGCGAGGATGAACGGTAACGGATCGCGCCTGGCGGCCAGCTCGTAATGCCCTCGCTCGCCGTCAGCAATGGCCAGCAACCGCCGATGCCCGTTCCGTCAAAGGCACCGCCATCTTCCTTCTGCCCGTAGCCATCGTGATTATAACGCTGCCAGCCCGGGCCTTGTGGCAGGTCGTGTTTGATGACGGCATCAAGCACCGCCAGCGATTCCACGATCAGCGGATCAGGCGGATCACGCAAACCCAGCCTAACGAGTAGTAAAAATCTCCACCCACGACATTACGTGCCGGGTGCAGGCCGCCGCCGTTCGCGATCTGCAATATCGAGTTGTCCGGGTCGGCCTTGCCCCGTGAATTATCCGGATCGGATGGAGTAGATGCGGATGTAGTGCCGGGGCCGGCCGGGAACTAACTCACCGCGCGTGGTGGTGGTCCATTCCTCCAGATGTGCGGAAAGCCAGTCGGCGTAGGCGAGCACGAAAGCAGCCGTCGTTTCTTCGTGCCGCTCGCGCGCAAATTCCGCGACGCAAATCAGGCCAGCCAGAATAGTGGCCAGAGTCCCGGGCGAATATCCCGCGGCCTCTTCCCAGCGTTCGTGCTTTGTGACCGGTCCGTTAAGAATGAGAAAACGCGCGGCGCGTGAAACCAGCGTCCACGGATCGCAGAGACCGAGCGCTTCGCCTCCCGTAGGCACTATG
>JACCXA010000124.1 GCA_013697365.1 Chthoniobacterales bacterium | reverse complement strand
TCGGCTCCGAACAGGACTTCTTCAGCGCTCATCGTGTCGCAATGAAAGCGGGTGCGGAGCCGATTCGCAATTGGGAACTTCGCGCGAAGGCCAAAGGCTACTCCGAAACAGTCGTGCCGATTTTTTTCCCGAGGACGATGTCCGTGAAATTGCTCGGTGTGTTCATGTCAAAGACGATGATCGGGATCTTGTTGTCCATGCAGAGACTGAAAGCAGTCGAGTCCATCACCTGGAGCCGCTGCGCGAGCGCGTCGCTGTAGGTGATTTGATCGAAGCGTTTCGCGTTCGGATTTTTCTTGGGATCCGAATCGTAGATTCCGTCGACCTTGGTGGCTTTCAGGATGACGTCGGCTCGTATTTCGCTGGCGCGGAGCGCGGCCGTCGTGTCGGTCGAAAAGTAGGGATTGCCGGTTCCGGCGACGAAGATGACGACCCGTCCCACTTCCAGATGCCGGATGGCGCGTCCCAGAATGAAAGGCTCCGCGACATTCTGCATCTCGATCGCGGTTTGCACGCGCGTCGGGACGCCCAGTTCATCGAGCCCGGCTTTCAAGGCCAGCCCGTTGATGACGGTGGCCAGCATTCCCATGTAATCCGCGGTCGTCCGGTCCATGCCGCGATGGCTGGCGGAGAGGCCGCGCCAGATATTGCCGCCGCCCACGACGACAGAAGTCTGCACGCCGAGGTCGCGCACATCTTTGATGCAGTGAGCTATTTCGCGCACGATCTGCGGCGAGATGTTTTCCCGCGCGCCTGGTTCGCGAAGCGCTTCGCCGCTCAATTTTATCACGATGCGTTTATAAATCGGCGCAGGCGGCTGGCTTTCCATGGGCGGCAACCATCGACCAGAAGGTCGCGGTTTGTGAAGGAAAATGCTGTTTCAGGTAGCAGGCGCGACGATGGCCGTTTTTAGCCACGAATGTCCGCGAGCAAATTCGGCCGCGCTCATGCGCGTTTTGCCTTCTAGCTGGACATCGCGGAGCTGCAACGCGCCGTCCTTGACGCCGATGATGACGCTGTCATCAGCGACACTGATTTCTCCCGGTCGCATGAAAGGTCGGTCTGCCACAACCGCACCGAATACCTTTAGCTTCCGCACTAATGCGGAGCCATCGCGCAAGACAAGGTAACTCCCCGGCCATGGATCAAACGCGCGGATCTTGCGCTCGTTTACGATCGTCGACTCTCTGATATCGAGGAGTCCATGCTCGCGCTCGAGCTTTGGTGCGAACGTTGCCCGGAGAGGATTTTGGGGTACGCGTGGCACCTTCCCCGATTTGAATTCCGTCAGGGCATCTCGCAATGCCGTGGGCGCGAGCGCGCCAAGCCGATCGTGCAGCGTGCCTCCCGTCTCGTCCTCACCGATCGCGATCCGCTTCTGTAGGAGGATGTCGCCGGTGTCGAGGCCTTCATCCATGAACATGACGGTGATGCCGGTCTGCGGATCTCCACTCATGAGCGCGGCCTGGATCGGCGCCGCACCGCGATGGTGTGGCAAAAGCGAGGCGTGCAAATTCAGACAGGCGACCGATGGAATTTCCAGGACGGCGCGCGGGAGGATCTGCCCATATGCCACGACGATAATGAGGTCAGGGGTCAGGCTCCGGATTGCTGCGACGGCAGCTTCATCGCGTTTGAGGCGGACCGGCTGCAGGATTGGAAGCGTCGGGCCCGCCAGCGCTTCTTTGATGGGTGGTGACGTGAGACGCTGGCTTCGCCCGACAGGTTTATCTGGCTGAGTGACAACGCCCACTAATTCGTGGTCCTTTGTCTCGAGCAGCCAGCGGAGCGTTGGCACGCCGATCTCGCCCGTGCCGATGAAGACCACGCGCATGGCGCGTTAGAGTTGAATACGCGGGGCAGGTGCAACGGCAGCGCGCCGAGGCCTGCGCTTGGCCATGCTTTGCGCCATGAGCTTTTCGCCCGCTGTTACCTCCCGGGATCCGACCGAGGAAGCGCAGCCCGTGCAGAGGTAATCGTAAACTTCCTTATCCGGCAGAATCAGCAGCAAGCGTTCGCGCACAGGCATCGCGGCCTTGCATTTGTCGCAATAGAGACTCGAGGCGGTGAAATTCTCAAACTGTTGCTGACTCATGCTGCCCGTTGACCCCGTTCAAGCTCTCCAAGATGTGGAGCAAAACCTTCGCTGGAGGCTCCGTCGCGTCAATGCAGGTGACGCGCTTCTGCCCGTAGTAGCTGAGGATCGGCTTTGATTCGGTTTCGTAGGTGGCCAGCCGGCGCTGGATGACATCCTCGTTCGCGTCGTCAAGACGGTTGTCTTTCAGCGCCCGCTTCTTCAATCGGGTAAAAAGCGCTTCGCGATTCGGACAGGAGAGATGGAAGACTTTTTCGACGTCGATCAGCTCATCCATGATCTTAGCCTGGCCCACATTTCGCGGGATGCCGTCTAGCACCAGCGTGTCGATATCCGGTTTAAATTCATGACCATCGACAGCGGCGTCAATTCGAGCTTTCCAAAGCTCCACTGTGATCTCATCAGGCACGAGCTGGCCCTTGCTGGAGTAATCTAGGAAAGCGCGACCCACCTTTGTCCGGGTGTCGATCGAGCGAAAAACATCTCCGCAGGCGCAATGAAAAAACCGAGGAATTGTGCCCAGCGTTTTGCCCTGAGTGCCTTTGCCGCTGCCGGGCGGGCCGAAGAGGAGGTAGGTCTGATATTTCATTGCGTTCATTTGTTATACCGCAGACGGAGATGCTTCGGCAACGGTGTCGTAACCCGACGAAGAAGGATTCCGTCCCACCTTTAGCGAGCCTGGTGAGTGAATTGGCTGCCGCGGAAACGGCAGACCCTTTGCGGAGATCGACCGCCTAATTGCCGCTACTGCTCGGCCGCGGCCACTGGCTCAACGTTGACACGCCGTCCGGCGCGATCGAAGCGGACCTGACCGTCGACCAAAGCGAAAATTGTGTAATCTCGGCCCAGCCCGACGTTTTTACCCGGAACGAATTTCGTTCCTCGCTGGCGGATGATGATATTGCCGGCAGTGACCGCTTCGCTTCCAAATTTCTTCACGCCGAGACGTTTGCTGACGCTATCACGGCCGTTTTTAACGCTGCCTTGTCCTTTTTTATGGGCCATGAGGTGCTATTCCGACTTCTTCTTTGATTTCGAACCGAGACTGATCTCGGTGATCTTCACGCGCGTCAGCTTCCGGCGATGGCCCACGGTCCGGTGATAACCTTTCCTGCGACGATACTTGAAGGCGATGACTTTTTTGTCTTTCCGCTGCTCGATGATTTCGCCGGTGACGGTCGCACCTTCGATCAGCGGTGAGCCATGGGTGAGACTGTCTCCATCGTTATGAAAAAGGACATCTGCGAAAACGCCTTCTTTACCAACCTCGGCGTCGAGGAAATCGACATCGATGATGTCCCCTTCCGCGACGCGGTGTTGTCGACCGCCGGTTTTGATGATTGCGAACGCCATGGCCTGGGAAAAGGTCGCGGAAAGTCACACGACTCCGCTACCCTGACAAGCGGAAACTCAAGAGTCTGCCCCCTGGATTAGGAACGTGATCTCGCCCTTAGGCGGGTGGGCTTCATAATGGGTCAGCAAGTCTGCTGCGGTGCCGCGTCGGAATTCCTCGAATTTCTTCGTTAACTCCCGAGCGACACAGAGAATCCGATCTGGCATTAAGCCCCGACAGGCGGTCAGTGTTTTGTTGATCCGGTAAGGAGACTCGAAAAAAACGGAAGTCTCGTCGCGTTCTGCGGCGGCTCGCAGTTCGCGTTCGCGCCCGCCGCTCTTCACTGGGAGAAAGCCTCGATAGCAGAAGCGGTCCAACGGGAATCCAGAGCCAACCAGCGCAGTCAAGATGGCGGACACGCCGGGGATAATCGTGAAGTCGAGCCCTTGCTCGATACAGGCGCGAATCAGGCGCGCCCCGGGGTCGGAAAGGCCGGGCATGCCGGCGTCCGTGATGAGCGCCACATTTTCGCCTGCAACCAGCCGCGCCGAAAGATGCTGCGTGCGCATCGCCTCATTGTGCTGGTGGTAGCTGATGAGCGGCTTCCGAATTTCAAAATGCCGCAGAAGGTTGCCTGAATGGCGCGTGTCTTCCGCGGCGACCAGATCGGCGGAACGCAGCGCTTCGAGCGCGCGCAGGGTAATGTCCTCAAGATTCCCGATCGGCGTGCCAATGACGTAAAGCACGGCGCGCGGTCGCTAGCTGGGCTGGATCAAGGCGCCATTGGGCCGTCCGGACGAGAACTCAGCCCGATACTGCGGCGTGCTCTCCGGCGCGAAACCGTGGCGCATGATGTTTTCGGTCACGACTCGCGGGACGAGGAAGTTCAGGAGGTAATCGGAGCCACCGGCTTTGGTCCCGCCGCCCGACATCTTGAAACCGCCAAAGGGATGACGGCCAACGACAGCGCCCGTGCAGGAACGGTTGATGTAAACATTGCCGCAGACCAGTTCCGCTTTGACGCGCTCGATGTGGGCCGGACTGCGTGAAAAGAAGCCGCCGGTCAGCGCAAACTCAGTGCCGTTCGCAATCTCGATCGCTTCATCGAGATCGCGCGCTTTCAAGACGCTGAGGACGGGGCCGAAGATTTCGCTCTGCGCGAGTTTCGAGTCTGGCTTCACATCCGTGAAGATGGTGGGCGGAATGAAATACCCCTGCGCAGGTAATTCCTTCGCCTGGTAGGCCAGCGTTGCTTCGCCCTTGCCTTGCGTGATTCGTTCCAGAATTTGCTTATAGGCCCTCTCGTCAACCACCGGTCCCACGGTGATCCCCGGCGTTTCCGGATCGCCGACGCGCAGACTGGCGGTCGCGGCGATGAGGCGCTCCATCACGCGGTCGTAGTTTTCCTCCAGCACGATCAAACGCGAGCAGGCCGAGCATTTCTGACCCTGATAGCCGAATGCGGAGTAAACCGTGTCAACGATGGCTTCGTCGAGGTCGGCATCGGAATCGATGATGACGGCGTTTTTCCCCCCCATTTCACAGACGACCCGCTTCAGTTCTCGCTGACCCGGCCGGGTCTTCCCGGCTGATTCCCAAATTCTCAAGCCGACTTCGCGCGACCCGGTGAAGGCGATCATCTCGACATCGGGGTGGTCGACCAGATGCTGGCCGATGACCGAGCCGCGGCCGGGGAGGAAGTTGAGAACGCCGGAGGGGAGGCCGGCTTCCTCGAACATTTCCATGAGGTGCGCGCCGAGGACCGCGGAGGGCTCGGCTGGTTTCATGATCACGGTATTACCCGTGACAAGTGCGGCGGAAACCATCCCGGTGAGGATCGCGACCGGGAAATTCCAAGGGGCGATGACGAGGGCGACGCCGCGCGGCCAGTAGTGCTGATAGCTTTCCTCGCCAAGCACGTGCTGCGTCAGGCGGGGGCGGCCGCGCAGTCTCATTTGCTGTGCGTAGAAGAGAAGAAAGTCGATCGCTTCGCGGATATCGCCGTCGGCCTCCCCCCAGGCTTTACCGACTTCGTAAACTTCGACCGCGGAAAGCTCGAAGCGGCGGCGATCCATGATGCGGGCGACGCGCTCCAGTATTTCCGCGCGATGGTTGACGCTCGTCTGGCGCCAGTGATGGAAAGCATTGCGCGCAGCCTGGACCGCGGCGTCCGCATCCGCGACCGTCCCTTCGGCGACCAGGCCGATCACTTCATTCGGCTGGCTCGGATTGAGCGACGGAACCCAGTTCGCAGTGGTGATTTTTTGCCCGTCGATAAGCAGCGGATACTTCTGGCCAAAGCGTCCGCGCACTTCACGCAAGGCAGTGCGCATCTGCTCCTGGCTTTCCTTGTGAACGAAGTTTACGAGTGCCGCGTTCTCGTAGGTGTCACCCGGGGGAGTGTCGAGCGAGGCGCCGTTGCGCGAAGGCGATTGCGAATGGCGGTCGATCCGGGCCGCAACCTCGGGCGAAAATTCGACCGGCGGCAGTTCCGTTTGGGTGCGTTGCGAGAAGAGCAAAGAAGGATCGCGCAGCAACTTGGCGGCAGAAGCGTTGTCGGTGAACTTGGCGCGCAGGAATCCTTCGTTAGACGTATTCTCGAGCAAGCGCCTCACGAGATAGGCCATGCCGGGCAGAAGCTCTCCGACCGGGCAATATTCGCGCACGCGATAGCCCATTTCGACGAGCGCGCGCTTGATCGGATTGGCCATGCCGTAGAGGAGCTGAAATTCGAAACGAGATTTGTCGATGCCGAGCTGTTCCGCGAGGGCCTGCGCGTGCGCGATGCTGCGCACGTTATGGGAACCGAAGGCCGCGGTGACGATGTCTTCGTTCTCCAATAACACGCGGGTGCAGGCCTCGAAATTCGCGTCGCTCTCCGGTTTCTGGAGCCAGACCGGGCAACGCCAGCCGTTCTGCGCTGCCTTGATCTTCTCGTAATCCCAATACGCGCCTTTCACGAGACGGACCGTAAAACGTGTCCCGCGCTGGCGACCCCACTCGATCAAGTCGCGCAAATCGCGTTCGGCATCGCGCAGATAGGCCTGGATGACGATGCCGCCGTGCGCCCAGCCCTTGAACTCGTCCTCAGTGAAGAGCGCCTTAAAGAGATCGAGCGTGGAATTTTTATGCGCGTAACTTTCCATATCGAAATTGACGAACGCACCCAACTCGCGCGCGCGGCGCAGGATCGGCCGTAACTTGGGCGCAAGATGCGCGATCGCATCCTCCGGGTCCGCCGGGTTCATCTGCGAATAGAGCGCGGAAATTTTAACCGACAGATTTACGACGGGGAACAACTCGGCGCCGCGACCGAGCGGATCGGTCCAGCCTTTGGTTTGTGTCGCCAGCCCCTCCAGCAGCTCGAGACAGCGCACCCCGTAGGCATAAGCTTCCTGCTCGCTCACGACCGCCTCGCCTAACAAGTCCACGGTGAAGCCGATCCGGTTCTTGCGACCTTTCCGTAACGTCTTCATGGCGTCTTCCGGATCACGGCCCGAGATGAACTGGCGCGCCATCCCGGATACGTTCCAGCGCAGGAACCAGCTTGAGAACCACGGCACGATTTTGGCCGCGCGGACGCCCGTATGCAGGAGCGGCGCGAATCCATTCTTCATGTCGCGAAAATACTCGTCGAGGTGGCGCACGATTTCGCCGGAGTTCCGGAGCGACGCGAGCACATCGACGAAGCGGAACAGCTGGACTTTGAAAGTCTCGTCCCGCATCGAGAGCGCCATCATCCGCTGATAGAAACCAGCTTTGCTGAAGATCGATTCGGGATGTCGATCCACGAGCTCGAAAATCTGCTCACCGCGCTGCTCGGTTTCCGTCTGCAGGGAACTCATGCGCGATCCTAGCGCGGCCTCTCCGATTCGGCAAAGGCCTCCCGATTCTGGCCTTCCTCGCAAATGACGCAGTCGTTAGGCTAACGGTGCCTGCGCCGCGGAGCCGAGGCGCGCCATGCCTGACTCCTGATTGGCGCTGGTGACAGCCGGCAGCCACACGCGCGCGGGGGATGCTTCGTCCGAATTGTTTAGTGACAGGAGGTGAGGCGATGAAAATTAGGACACCGGATCGCGAGCAGGGGGCGATGGGATATATGCTTTTGTGGCTTTTGGGGATCCCGATTCCTGTGCTCCTTCTCTTTTTTCTCCTGCGTGGTTGTACGTAGCGGTAGGGCAGGGGAGGAAGGCAGTCCGCCTGGCAGAGGTCTCGGGGCGTAGAAGCCATCGGGGTCCGCCAGGCGGTCTTTTCTCCTGGGACATCGTCGGCTTGTTTCGCGGACTGAATCGGCAACGGTAGGCGCATGGCGACGCACCGATACGAGCTGGCCAGCGATAATACCGCCCCTATCTCGCCCGATGCGTGGCAGGCGCTTGCAGAGGCTAATGCGGAGAGCGACGCGTCATACGGTGAGGACAAATGGACGCGCCGGGTCTGCGAACTCGTGCGAGAGATTTTCGAGATCGATTGCGAGGTCTTCATCGTCTTCAACGGAACGGCCGCAAACGGCCTCGCGCTGGCACAACTTTGCCGGCCATTCCACAGCGTCATCTGCCACGAGCATTCCCACATCGAGACGGACGAATGCGGCGGTCCGGAGTTTCTATGCGGAGGTTCGAAGTTGCTCGCCGTTCGGGGCGCGAATGGCAAACTGGACCTGGCCGAAGTTGAAGCGACCCTTTTGAAGCAGCGCGAGTTGCATTCACCCAAGCCGCGCGTCCTGAGCGTGACGCAAGCGAGCGAGCTCGGAACGGTCTACACGCGCGACGAGCTGGCCGCGATCTCGGAGTTCGCGCGTTCCCGCTCGCTTTTCTTCCACATGGATGGTGCGCGTTTCGCGAATGCGATTGCCGCGCTGGGATGCGCGCCGAAAGAGATTACCTGGCAGTTGGGCGTTGACGTCCTGTGTTTTGGAGGCACGAAAAACGGGACGGGCGGCGGAGAGCTGATCGTGTTCTTCAAAAAGGAATTGGCGGAGGAGTTTGATTATCGGGCTAAGCAGGCCGGGCAACTGGCCTCAAAGATGCGATTCCTCGCGGCGCCCTGGGCGGGGCTGCTGAGCGATGGCGTCTGGCTGCGCAACGCCCAGCATGCGAATGCCGCCGCCCGATATCTTGAGGCAAAGATCCGAGAGGTGGGCGGATGCAGGCTCGCCTTTCCCTCGGAAGCAAACGCGATCTTCCTGCATATGCCGGAGCAGCTCGTGCGGCAATTGCACGAACGCGGGTGGCATTTTTATAAATTTATTGAGCCGGACATTTATCGCCTCATGTGCTCATGGGCTGTGACAGAACGGACGCTCGACGAGTTCGCCGCGGACCTGACCGCGCTGCGGTAGAC
>JACCXA010000116.1 GCA_013697365.1 Chthoniobacterales bacterium | reverse complement strand
GCACAGCGGGATCAATCTGCTCTGACCACGCGTCGATCCCGCCAGCAAGATTAAAGACGTTTTGGACTCCGGCTTGCTGGAATAACTGCACGGCCCGTGCACTCCGGACGCCGCTGTGGCAATGGATCACCAGGGTTCCGTTGTGTTCCTGGAAGTCCTCAATGCGAGCCGGCAACTCGCCGAGCGGAATCAATCGCGCTCCGTCAATTCGCGCGATCTCGTACTCGTGCGGCTCACGCACATCCAGCAGCAGGAGCGCCTCCTTCGTCTCTCGTCTGCGCTTGAGTTCCTGCACGGAAATTTCCGGCGTTGGTTCAGCGCTTTCGTTCCCGGCTGAGCCGCTCGGGCCGGTTCCGCAAAACTGCTCGTAATCAATCAGCTCAGTAATACTCGGGTTCTCCCCGCAGACCGGGCACTGGGCATCCCGTCGGAGATTGAACTCGCGGAACTTCATCTTGAGCGCGTCGAAATGCATTAACCGCCCCACGAGCGAGTCGCCCAGCCCAAGGATCAACTTAAGGGCTTCGATCGCTTGCAGCATGCCCATGATTCCCGGGAGCACTCCGAGGACTCCTGCTTCGGCGCAATTAGGGACGGTCCCAGCAGGCGGCGGTTCCGGAAAAAGGCAGCGATAGCATGGGCCGCCGAGATGAGGCGCAAAGACTGAGACTTGCCCGTCGAACCGGAAGACGGACCCATAGATGTTCGGCTTGCGCGCGAAGACGCAAACATCACTGGAGAGATAGCGCGTCGCGAAATTATCCGAGCCGTCGATGACGACATCGTATTCGGCGACGAGCGCCCGCGCGTTTTTGCTCGTGAAACGACCGGCGTGCACCTCGACAGCCACGTTCGGATTCGCGGCTGCGATACGATCGCGAGCGGAGTCGAGCTTTGCCCGGCCTACGTCGGTCGTGCCGTGCAGAATCTGGCGCTGCAAGTTTGAAAGCTCGACGCAATCCGGGTCAATCAGCCCAAGTGTTCCCACGCCGGCAGCCGCCAGATAGAGGGCGGCAGGCGAGCCGAGGCCCCCCGCGCCGATGCAGAGCACACGCCCAGCTTTGAGCCGGCGCTGGCCCGCGATCGTCACTTCCGGCATAATCAAGTGACGCGAATAGCGCCGCCGCTCCTCGTCCGTGAACTCCAACTCTGCGGAACGCCCATCCTCGATGATGCTCTTCATGGGTTCTTAACTCTGCACGAGGTCCCAGTTAATTCCGACAATGCGTTTCTCGGCGAAGCGCTTCAGCGATTTCGGGAAAGCGAGATACCTCGCGCCTTTACGCTCGCAGAATTCAACCAGGCCAAAATCCGTCCCGCTCTCTGTCTGCAGGATCGTGATCACGCGATGTTTGTTGAGCAGAGCTTGAAAGCGCCGATCTCCCCCTGGTTTTTGCCAGAGCGTGTAAACTTCCGGCGTGCCGGCCTTCTCCACGACGAAAGCAAAGCGAATCGTCTTCACTTCCAGCAGCTTCATGTCGCACGCGCTCATGGCAGGCCGTTTGGGATAAAAAGTCCGCCAGAGAACTACGGCAAAGAGGATCAAACTACCGTTGCTGCATTCCTGCCCTGGCGGGGTTCGTAAGTCCGCAGTCCATAGCCCCTGACGGAGCGGAAACATTGCGCGGGAGTCATTCGGGGCGCAATCGACATTTGAGTGCCACTCGTTGACACACCTTGGGGGTTTTGTTTCCATCGCGCCGTGAGATTCGTCCTGTTCTTTTCTTCTCTGCTGGCCTGCGCCTCCTGCACCACGCTGGAGAATCGGCGCGATCTCTACCGGTCGCCGGCGGAAGGCTACGAGCGCTGGCACCGGGAGCCGCCCCCGACAAGGCAGTCGGCGACGCGCCGAACCACGACGATCACCACCACCATCTCACGACCGGTCGAGCGGCACGGCGTAATCACGTTTCCGGAAGAATCTCTCCCCGGAGAGTAGACGCGACGTTCGCTAGGCGAACGGCATATTCATCTTGATGCGGGCGACATCTGTCTTGTCGACCACGGCCGACTTGGACATATGACGCTTCAGTTTCCCGCTCTTCGATGAAAGCAAATGGCGGCGCGAAGCGTGTTGGCGCAATACCTTGCCTGTCCCGGTGATCTTGAAGCGTTTCGAGACCGCTTTCCGTGTCTTGCTGCGCGCGATCGACTTCGGCATAAGGCGCGGAAGATAGGCGCGGTTCGGCGGGGAAACAACCCCGTTTCCTGCCCGGTGCAAGGCTGGGGAAAAGTGTCGGAATCAGAGTCCGGAACAGCTATCCAGACGCTTTCCTAATGTGAGAGCGAGGGGCGCGCTCGGGCCGGACCACTGTCTTGCCCAGCGCTCTGATGGCGCTTAAATTACCCAATGAGTGCTGCCGAACTGATTGAGCAAATCAAAGCTTTGCCACCAGCGGAGTGGAAGATCGTATACGACTGGGTCTTTGAAGCGCATGACGAACTCCTGCGAAGGCTCGCGGAGTAGTGGAGCCGCTGTTCGTTAGTTTCGAGCAAGTTCTCCGCGCGCACGAGGAGTCGGTCCGGCGTCACGGCGGAAGTTCGGGAATTCGCTGTCTTTCATATCGCGCGAGCCCAGGCGTTCCTGGATGGAAACAAGCGAACGGCAATTGTTTCAGTCTGACGTTCCTAGAGCAAAACGGAATCGCCGCCGGCACCTCCACGGACACTCTTTACGACGCTATGATCGGCATCGCAGAGCGGCGGCTCAGTAAAGCCGACCTGGCGGCGGTTTTTCGCAAGCTGTTCGGTCATTAGTCGCGCCGACGCCGCCATGGACGACGCGAAGTCAGCGAAACCACACGTCATCATTGTCGGCGCGGGCTTCGGAGGCCTCGAAGCTGCGAAGGCACTGGGGAACAAGCCGGTGCGGCTAACGGTGATCGATCGAACGAATCATCATCTCTTCCAACCGCTCCTTTATGAGATCGCGACGGCCGCGCTTTCCCCGGCCGACATCGCAGCGCCCATCCGTGGCATCCTCGGCAAGTTTCCAAACATTGACGTGATGCTCGCTGAAGTGACTGGGATCGACGTTGCGAAAAAAACTCTGACCGCGGGCGAGCAGGAACTTTCGTACGATTACCTGATTCTCGCGACAGGCTCACGGCATTCCTACTTCGGCAAGGCCGAATGGGAGAAGCTCGCGCCTGGTTTGAAAAGTCTCGAGGACGCGGTCGAGATCCGGCGTCGCCTGCTGCTCGCTTTTGAATACGCGGATCGCATCACTGACCCGGCGGCGCGACAGGCGGCAATGACGTTTGCCATCATTGGTGGTGGCCCTACCGGCGTGGAGATGGCAGGAGCCATCGCGGAGATTGCTCGCTTTACGCTCGCAAAAGATTTCCGCCACATCGATCCCTCGCACGCCCGCGTCATTCTGATCGAAGGCGACGAGCGAGTCCTGTCAGGATTTCCGGAGGATTTATCGGCTAGCGCGATGAAGCAATTGCGCGATCTCGGCGTTGAATTGCGGCTCAATGTTCATGCCGAAAATCTGACAGAAGAGGGCCTTGAAGTGAAAGGTGAGTTCATCCCATGTCGAGTGAAAATCTGGGCGGCTGGCAACACAGCGTCCGCTCTCGGCCAGACGCTCGGTGTGCCGGTGGATCGACCCGGGCGCGTCGTCGTGAACGACGATCTCACGATTCCGAATCATCCCGAGGTCCAGGTCATCGGCGACCTTGCTCATTTCAAGGATCAGAAAGGGAACTTGCTTCCGGGCGTGTCGCCGGTGGCGATGCAGCAGGGCCGTCATGCTGCGAAAAACATTCTGGGGATGCTCGATGGTCGAAAGCCGCAGCGCTTCTGGTATTGGGATAAGGGCAGCATGGCCACCATCGGACGCAACAAGGCTGTCGCTGATTTAAACTTCGTGCATTTCAGCGGTTTTCCGGCGTGGCTTGCGTGGCTCTTTATTCACATCATCTTCTTAGTCGGCTTCCGAAATCGCGTGGCCGTTCTGATGCAATGGGCCTGGGCCTACTTCACTTTCAATAAAGGCGCGCGTTTGATTACGCGAAATTTCCAAGCGGAACTGCGACCGCCAGTCTGACCAGTGGTCGCGGCATGAGAGCACGCTACGTCTTGCCGGACTTCCGCATCGCGGTTGTCGGCACCGGCGCGATCGGCGGCTATTACGGCGCGAAGCTGGCCTACCTCGGGCGCGATGTGCACTTCCTCGTCCGTGGAGATTTGAGAAGGGTTCAGCGTTCTGGAATTCGCATTCGCGGGAAAGCGGAAAACATCCGACTAGCGAAGGTAAAATGCTACTCGGCCACGGCAGACATTGGGCCCTGCGATCTCGTCCTGATTGCGGTCAAGTCCACAGCCAACGCTGCCTTGTCCGACTTGATCCCGCCGCTGCTGCACGAGCGCACGATGTTGCTCACGTTGCAAAACGGATTGGGCAACGAGGAGTTTCTCGCCAGGCACTTCGGCGCCGAGCGCGTGCTTGGCGGCCTTTGCTTCATCTGCCTGAACCGGGTCTCTCCCGGCGTGATCGAGCACTACGATCATGGCCGTCTCGTCGTGGGGGAATACAATCGATATCCTGCCGCGCGCACTCATGACATCTCCTGGGAGTTCAAGCGTTGCGGGGTAGTTTGCACGGTCGCGCAGAATCTTGGGCTGGAGCGGTGGCGCAAGCTCGTCTGGAATGTTCCCTTCAACGGCCTTGCAGTCGTAACGGGTGGACTTGATACGGCAGCAATCCTGGCTCGGGACGACCTGCGCGCCACCGCGCTCGAGCTCATGGATGAGGTAATCGGAGCCGCCAATAAATGCGGTTACCCACTGCCCACCGCGGCCGCACTGGACCAAATGAAACGCACCGAAACGATGGGCGCCTACAGGCCCTCGACGCTGATCGATTTTGCAGCCGGGCGCGCCCTGGAGATAGAGGCGATCTGGGGCGAGCCGCTGCGCCGGGGGATTGCAGCCGGAGCGGAGATGCCGCGCTTAACGGCGCTTCACGCGCAACTCGAAGCGATTGACCAGGCTCGTCAGCATCCAGCGAAGTGAGCATGCCTCCCTTGCTCGAGGTGCGCAACGCACAGCGGCGCGTGCGCGTCGACCTGGCGCTGCTCCAGCAATTTTCGGAGCGCGCCCTCCATCTCATCCTGAAGTCGGCCAGGATCGATAGCGGCGATCTACAAAAGCTTCGCGCGGTCAGTGTCGTTTTCCTTTCCGACCGTCGGATGGCGGCACTGCATCGGCAGTTCATGAATATGAAGGGCGCGACGGATGTCATCACTTTTCAGCACGGAGAGATTGTCGTGAGTGTGGAGACGGCGCAACGTAACGCCATCCGCTTTGGCACTTCCGCCAGGGAAGAGATCAAGCTCTACATCGTGCATGGACTCCTGCATCTCGCAGGCTTCGCTGATACGACTGCGGCAAAGGCGCGCAAGATGGAAGCGATACAAGGCCGAGTCGTCGCAGCCGCAAACCTGGCGGCCGAAGCCCAACACGGCGGGCGAGGAATTTGAACAGGAGACATCGTATGTTACCCTTTCGCCCATGTGCGGGCACCCACGGTGGAGGGCGGTGGAGGGCGCGCGGAAAAGAGAAACAGCGAACATTCAACAGCGAGCATCGGAGGTCGAAGTCACTCCGCGTTCGGTGTTCAGCGTTCGATGTTCAATGTTCGATGTTTGCTTCCATGTCACCTCAGCAACCGAGAGTCCCGTCATTGAGCAGGAAACTCGGGCCCAGGAGGAATTCGATCGTCCGTGGCAAGTGGTGGTGCATAACGATCCGATCAATCTGATGACCTACGTCACCATGGTGTTTCAAAAAGTCTTCGGTTTCACGCGCGAGAAGGCCGAACAACACATGCTGGAGGTGCATCGTGACGGTCGCTCCATTGTCTGGAGCGGGTTGCGCGAGCGGGCGGAACTCTATGTGCAGCAATTACACGGCTATCTTCTTCTCGCTACCCTGGAGCGCGCGCATTGATGGAAATTCGGCGGCACCGCGAAGTCCTTGAAATCTCGGAACTCGATCCGTTCCTGGCGGAGCTGCTCCGTCAAATTCCTGAAAGCACAAAGGCCGAGGGCGTCGAAGCCGCCGAGCGGCGCCTGTACAGCGCGCCTGCCGATCCTCAGGAGGCGGAACTTTGCGCGGAATGGAAAATCTATGTCGAGCCGGAGCTGCGCCGCCTCTTTCAAAGTTCGACCGAGACAGTAACCGAAGATCTCAAACCGCTTAATGGGAAGTCCAAACCATTTGCGAATTGCAGTCTGCACATCCCGCTCAAACACGCCGAGGCCTGGTTGAACGCTTTGAATCAGGCACGGCTGGTCATCGCTTCCAAGTTTGGCTTTTCCGAGGGAGAACTGTGCGATCACTACCGCTCGCCGATCGGCTCACGCCGTGATCTCAGTCTTTTCCAGGTGAACTTCTATGGATTCCTGCAGGAATTCATCCTGCAGGAGACAAACGGCCGCTCGCCAGGAGCAGCGTCCTCGGAAGAAAAGAAGTAGGGGTCGCCTAACGAGCACTCAGGGCGACTTCCGCTCGCGCACCATCGCCATCAGGCGATCCTTGAGCGCATCTGACGTCTTCTCGGGCCGGAGGCTGAGGGCGAAGGCTTCGTGCAGGTTGTAGCATTCCGCGATGAAATCTTCGGCTTGCTGTCCGAAGTAACGGCGGGCTTCTTCGAAGTCCGAAGTCTCTTCCGGTTCCAGCGCGCCGATAACGTAAAGCCGGGCGCGGTTCTGGAATTCTTCATAGTTCATCACGCAGTTCCTTCAGCCCGTCGTAAATTTTCTTCAGCCCCAATTCGAGCCGGGTTTTGACGGTGCCTAAGGGTGTATTCGTTTTTGCCGCGATTTCGCGCTGACTCATCCCGCGAAAAAATGCCAGATTGATGGCTTGCTGCTGCGCAGGGGGAAGCGTGTCGATCACTCGTCGCACCAGGATGCGTGTATCGCTGAAAGTAATTTCCTCCTCGGTGGCGTTATGAACCCAGGCGTCTGGCTGCTGCTCGACTTCTGTCTGTAACCGTTCCCCGGCGCGCGTGTAGGCTTGCTTCTTCCGAAGACCATCGATGGCGCGGCGCCGGGCCAGGGTCACCATCCAACCCAATGGCTTGCCCTTTTGGGCCGAGAAATTTTTCGCCTGGTTCCAGATCTCCATAAAGATTTCCTGCAACAAATCATCCGCCTCAGCTTCGTTATGAATGACACGGAGGATCAGGGCTTTCAGGATGCCGTTGTAACGGTCGTAGAGAAGCGAGAGTGCTTCGGGGTCTTCCTCCTGGATGCGCTGCATCAACTCCAGATCAGTCGGCGCGCCTGGCTCCAGTTCGGGAGCAGA
Organism: Chthoniobacterales bacterium; assembly: GCA_013697365.1. Classification (GTDB taxonomy): domain Bacteria; phylum Verrucomicrobiota; class Verrucomicrobiia; order Chthoniobacterales; family UBA10450; genus JACCTI01. The sequence continues at coordinate 5,764 of JACCXA010000116.1, read as the reverse complement.
AGCCGGCAGGCGGGGGGCAGGGGCTCTGTTAGACTCTGGAAGCGCGCCTTTCTGTTCGATCTGATCCATTTCGAGTAGGCTGTTTTAGTGCTGGTGCCTGCCTTCGTCCATCGAGATTTGCAGGCTTGGCGCAGGAAACCACGCGTGGTAAGTCGCGGAAGAAGCGAGCGGGAAAGCGGGGTGGTGAAACCTATTGACCCGAAAAAGCGGAGCACTACGCTGCGGGCGGATGCGGCTGACGAACCGGCGGTAAGATGAAAAGGGTAACGAGCTTTCTTCTGATCGGCTATCTGGCCCTGGCGCCGGCGGCTTTCGTCTCTGCGCAGGATGCCGCCGCCCCCATGCGCCGGAGCTCGCCTTCGCCTGCCGAGGCAACGCCGACAGCGACACCTGCTCCCACGGGCACGCCGCGTCCGACCCTACGCCCAACAGAGACGCCGACCCCGAGCCCCACTGCCGCGCCGACGCCTGCTCCCAGCGCAGCGGAAATTGAGACCCCACCCATCCCCAGCGAAACGCGAACCGAGGAAGAGCGGCCGCCTGTCCCTTCTCCAGCCGCTCCCTCGCGGCGCGTACTCAGGGAAGAGCCAGTTCGGGCCGTGGAGCCGATCAAGCCTTTCCCACGCCGGCCATCCTCGTCGCTGGCTCCGGCGTCTGCGACTCCGACGCCGGCCCAGCCGCAATCGACGCGACCCGACGAGCCGGAACCAGGCGCTCGCGCGCAGACGGATACGCGCCAAAAGGAATCGCGCCGGCAGACCAAGCCGCTTTCCTCTTTCATCCGCCGCGCACCTTCGCCTCGGGCGGATTCCCCACGAGCCATGCGGCCGACGTTTGATCTAACAGGAGATAGCAGTTGGACCACAGCGGCCACCATTCGCTCGCTCGAAAACGAGTGGCAGGCAGCGATCAAGGGGCACGATGTCGCAGCGCTCGACAGGTTGCTGGCGGACGATTTTTCAGCGACTTCCTCCACTGGGCGGGAAGGGAATAAGGCGACGGTTCTGGCCGAAATGCGGAACGACAGGAGCGTTTACGATTCCGCGCGAGCGCAAGGTATGAAGATCCGCAGTCTCGGACCCGATGCGGCCGTTGTTACGGGGACAGCGACCGAAAGCGGGACAACCTCTGATGGGCAGCGCTTTAAAACTTCGCGGCGTTTTACCGATAAATGGGAACGCCGGAACGGGCGTTGGCAATGCGTCGCGAGCAAAGCGACCCGGCTGCCAGGCCAATAAACCGCCTTCTAATACCGCAGGTAGTCTCAGTTCTCGGTGGAGCTGGAACTTCGGCATGTGGTCAACGTCAAACCAGGGGCTTCGCCGCTACGGTGTTTTGGCGGGTTTGGGAGATTGCTCTGTTTACTCGAACTGAGCCATCGCTCCCGCGCGTGACGTAGCATTGCGCGTTTACACATCGTGCGCCAAGAGTTAGCCCATGCCGGCCCCCGCTTCCGAAACGCCGCTCGTCGATCCGCTTTGGTATAAGGACGCGGTCATTTACGAGCTGCATGTCAAAACGTTTCATGACAGCAATGGCGACGGAATCGGCGACTTTCGCGGGCTGATCGAGAAGCTCGATTATCTCCAGGAACTCGGCATCACGGCCATCTGGATTTTGCCGTTCTACCCGTCGCCGTTGAAGGATGACGGCTACGACATTGCAGACTACTACGACGTCAATCCGAACTACGGGACGCTGCAGGATTTCCAGGCGTTTCTCGCCGCGGCGCACGAGCGCGGTCTGAAAGTGATCACGGAGCTGGTAATTAACCATTCGTCCGATCAAAACCCTTGGTTCCAACGCGCCCGCCGCGCCGCGCCCGGCTCACCAGAGCGGGCCTTCTATGTCTGGAGCGATACCCCGGAGAAGTATCAGGACGCCCGCATCATCTTCAAAGATTTCGAGATGTCGAACTGGTCATGGGATCCGGTCGCCAAGGCCTATTACTGGCATCGTTTCTATTCACATCAGCCGGATTTGAATTTCGATAATCCGGCCGTGCACGAAGCCGTAGCCAAGGTGCTCGATTTCTGGCTGAAAATGGGCGTGGACGGCTTGCGCCTCGATGCAGTCCCATACCTTTACGAGCGCGAAGGCACGAGCTGCGAAAACCTGCGCGAAACGCACGAGTACCTAAAGAAATTGCGCAAGCACGTGGACACGACTTTCCCGGGCCGCATGCTTCTCGCGGAAGCGAACCAATGGCCCGAGGACGCCGTCGTCTATTTCGGCGAAGGCGATGAGTCGCACATGAATTTTCACTTCCCGCTCATGCCGCGAATGTTCATGTCGCTCCAGATGGAAGATCGCTTTCCGATCATCGACATCATGGATCAGACGCCTGCCATCCCGGAGACGTGCCAGTGGGCCATGTTCCTGCGCAATCACGACGAGCTGACGCTTGAGATGGTGACGGATGAGGAGCGCGACTATATGTGGCGCGTTTATGCGACCGATCCGACGGCCCGGATCAATCTCGGAATCCGCCGGCGCCTGGCGCCGTTGCTCGCGAACAGCCGGCGGAAAGTGGAACTGCTTAACATCCTTCTTTTCTCCATGCCCGGGACGCCAGTCCTCTACTACGGCGACGAGATCGGGATGGGCGACAACGTTTACCTCGGCGATCGCAACGGTTGCCGCACGCCGATGCAATGGAGCGCCGATCGGAACGCCGGTTTTTCGCGCGCGAACCCGCAACAGCTCTTTCTGCCGATCATCATCGACCCGGAGTACAACTACGAAGCAATCAACGTCGAGAACCAGCAGAAGAATCTGTCCTCGCTGCTTTGGTGGACGCGCCGCGTCATTGCGATGCGGAAGAATTTCAAAGCGTTTTCGCGGGGTTCGCTCGAGTTTCTTTACCCCGAGAACGCGAAGGTGCTCGCCTTTTTCCGCCGGCATGAAAACGAAACCGTCCTGGTCGTGGTCAATCTCTCGCGTTTCTCGCAGGTTGCGGAGCTCGATCTTTCCCGGTTCTCCGGTCGTGCCTTAATGGAGGTCTTCGGCCAAAACTATTTCCCGGCCATTAAAGATTCGCCCTATGTCATCACTCTCGGGCCGCATTCACACTTCTGGTTTGTGCTCGGTCCGCAACCGGAGTCTGCCATTCGCCCGGCGCCGCGGGATGTCCCGACGATTCTCCTGGAACCCGATCTTGCGACGTTTCTGAACGGCGAACAGCGTAAGATAGTCGAGCGCGAGGTGTTGCCGGACTACGTGCGCAACCGCCGCTGGTTCGGTTCGAAAGCGCGCAGCATCAGCGGCATGCGTGTCGTCGAGCAGATCCCCATCTCAAAGGAACCGGAAGCGGCTCGAATTTGGTTCGTGGAAGTGACCTACCGCGACGGCGCGCCGGAGACATATACGCTGCCAGTGCAAATTGCGCGGGGCGATAGCGCACGGGAAGTCGCGCAAGTGGCGCCCCATGCGGTCATCGCCCGCTTCCAGTCTAACGAAGAGACCATTCTGCACGACGCGGTCTGGGACGCGGGTTTCCGCCAGGATCTGTTCCAACTCATGGCCGGGACCCAGCGTTTCCCAAGCAACGGCGGCGAGCTTGCTGGTGCGGCGGGCCGCGCCCTCATCCACCAGGGGGCGCCCTTGAGCTCGCAGGTGCTCGGCGTCGAGCAGAGCAACTCTTCCATCGTCTTTGGAAACAAGTTTTTCCTGAAACTCTACCGGAAGCTGGAAGACGGCGTGAATCCGGACGTGGAAGTGACGCGTTTTCTCTCGGAGAAAACCGGGTTTCCGAATGTGCCCGCCTTTGCCGGTTCGATCGAATATCGGAAAGGAAAAGCGGAGCCGACGGTTGTTTGCGCGATGCAGAGCGCGATCGCGAGCGAGGGCGATGCCTGGGTCATGACGCTTGATTCCGTCAGCCGGTTTTATGAGCGTGTGCTCGCACGGAAAGCAGACCTGCAAAGCGATGTCGTTTCGGCGGGTCCGATCGTGGACGAGCTGTTTGGCGGCATCTACCCGGAACGCGCGAAGCTGCTTGGGCAGCGCACCGCCGAGCTGCACCTCGCGCTTGCCTCCGAGCCTGACGACAAGAGCTTCGCTCCGGAAACCTTCAACGCCATGGGCCAGCGCTCTGTCTTCCAGAACATGCGCGCGCTCCTGCGGCGGTCGTGGGAGTTGTTAGGCAAAAAACTGCCGCAGCTGTCCGCTTCGTTTCGCGAGGAGGCTGCCGAGGTTCATGGCGCGGAAAAGGAAATCCTCGCGCAACAGCAACGCATCCTCGAACGGATCAATGGCGCAGCGAAGATCCGCATCCACGGCGACTACCACCTCGGCCAGGTGCTCTATACTGGGAAAGATTTCATCATTCTCGACTTCGAAGGCGAGCCGGCGCGGCCGCTCAGCGAACGGAAATTGAAACGCTCCGCCCTGCGTGATGTCGCCGGCATGATGCGCTCTTATCAATACGCTGCTTACAGCGCTCTCTGGCAGCCAGCCATGCGGCCGGAGGACGTTCCGTTCCTGGAGCGCTGGGCCGATCTTTGGTATCGCCAGATGAGCAGCACGTTCCTGCAAAGCTACCTCAAGACGAGCGCGGGCGCGCCCTTCATCCCGCAGGATGAAGACGATCTGCAAGTGATGCTTGAAGCCTACCTGCTCGACAAGGCGGTCTATGAAGTCGGTTACGAGCTGAATAACCGGCCGGACTGGGTGGTGATTCCGATTCGCGGCATCAAGCACATTCTGCACAAGAGCGGTGCCTGACAATGGCCGCGACCTCAGCCAGGTGCATCCAATGAGGTCGCTCGTCAAAAACGCGATAGCGGCTTGGCTGCTGGCGTCGATTGCCGACGCCGCCCCTGTAGAAGAGCTCGTCACGCATGCCGAGCGATCGGGTTTTCAGGAAACCGGCCGGTACGAAGAAGTCGTCAGGCTATGCGCCGCTTTTCAGAAGGCTTATCCAAAGCATGTCCGCGCCATTGAATTTGGCCGCACACCAGAAGGCCGGCCGATGCTGGCGTTGGTCGCGTCACGCGCAGGGACCCTGCGCGCCGCTGAAGCAAAGAAGCGCAAGCTTCCGGTTCTCCTGGTGCAGGGCGGCATCCACGCGGGGGAGATCGACGGCAAGGACGCCGGCTTTCTCGTGTTGCGCGAAGCGCTGGAAAACAAGGCGCCAGACAGCGCACTCGAGAAGCAGGTGCTGCTTTTCGTTCCCGTGTTCAACGTCGACGGGCACGAACGTTTCGGCGCATGGAACCGTCCGAATCAGCGCGGTCCGCGTGAGATGGGTTGGCGGACCACTGCGCAGAATTACAATCTAAACCGCGACTACATGAAAGCCGACGCGCTGGAGATGCAGGCGATGCTCCGGCTCATCAATGAATGGGATCCGCTCGCCTGTATGGACCTGCACGTGACAGATGGAGCGAAATTCGAGCCCCACATTTCCGTGCAGGTCGAACCGCTTTATGCCGGCGACGAAGAGTTGCGGAAAATCGGGCGGGCGATGCGCGATGCGACGCTCGCCGATTTGAGCGGACGCGAATGGCTGCCGCTGCCGTTTTATCCATCGTTTGTTACCGAGGACGACCCGCAGTCCGGTTTCGAGGACGGAGTGCCACCGCCGAGATTCTCAACGACTTACTTCCCGCTCCGCAACCGCTTCTGCGTGCTGGTGGAGACGCATTCGTGGAAAGATTACCCGACCCGTGTGCGCGTGATGCGCGACACGATCGTCTCCGTGATGGCGCAGATCGCCCGCCATGGCGGCGAGTGGTCGAAGGCTGCGCGCGATGCCGACGCG
>JACCXA010000111.1 GCA_013697365.1 Chthoniobacterales bacterium | reverse complement strand
ATAATGAAACTCGCGACTAATGAGCAAAGCTTCGTCGTTTCCGAATTCTCGCTCGGCGGGCAGTATAAAGCCGATTTCGTCGCGCCGCCTGTTCGTCGGAGCGTTTCGAGCGCGAGCGGCTCTCGGTCGTGTCCACGAAATACAGCCTGAACGCCCGAACATCTCAAAGAAGCATTACACGTTCCACGCTGTAGTGCGGCTGAACCGCTGCGCCGTGACAACGCGCACCAAAGTGATGGCTAACGATTGGCTAAAGAATAATGTTCCGGACGTATGCAAAAGAAGACTCCCCCACCCTCTGATCTGCAGAACGCCTGCTCTGACTACGGATCAGAAGCTTTGAAGTTCGAATCTTCACGGGTGCGCGCCGACTGCCTTCCTTGCGTTGCTGTCACGTTGATTAGAAGCGGGTTCAAAGGCGATATCGGTCCGGGAGTGGTCCGCATCCCTCACGGCGAAGAAATCCCCTTCGCCCATTGGAGAGGGGTGAGGGTCTTCGAATTTTGCACCCCACTCCTAGCAGGATGTATCTCCTTTGACCCAGTAATCCTCCTTGTCGCGCTGCCGCTTTTTCGATAATACGACCGGATGTTAAGCGAGGAAGGTGATCTTCAATTTGCGCGTCATGCGATCGCCGAGTTGGCCGTTTCGTTTACGGATCAGCGCGATCACAATCTTCACGCTGCCTTTAATGGATTGATCAAAGCCATTGAGGAAGATCGTTGCCGCATCATCGCGCTCGAGACCGAAGTACAGGCCATCCGCGCCCGGCTCGCGAGCGAAGCGCAAATCTGACTGGGAGCGGTGGCTTCCAACCGGCCTCGCTCAGGGGCTGTAGGCCTTGCGCGCTGCATTCGCATCTCGCCAAGGTCGGGGACTGCCTGCACATTGCGCACGCTTCCCGATGGCGCGCTTTCAACTTTCTGATCTTAATGAAGCGCAACGCCTGGCCGTAACCACCACGGAAGGCCCCCTCCTCATCCTGGCCGGAGCTGGGACGGGCAAGACGCGCGTCATTACTATGCGGGTGGCGTATCTCATCTCCCAGGGCGTCGACCCGTCGCACATCCTCGCGGTTACCTTCACGAACAAAGCTGCCGGCGAAATGCGTGAGCGTCTCGCGCTGATGATTGAGCCCGCCGCTGCGGTGAAGGTGACGATGTCGACCTTCCACGCGCTCTGCTTGCGCATCCTCCGCGCCGGCATCGATCGTCTTGGTTACAAGAATAACTTCAGCATCTATGACGAAGGCGACCAGCTCGGGATGATCAGGAAAATCATCGCGCGCACCGCGGCGAAGGACGAGAAGCTGGACCCGAACGTTGCAAAAGCGGCGATCAGCAAGGCCAAGAACAACGGATGGTCTCCGCCGCGCGATGACGAGACGTTACTCGGTGTCGTCTTCGCGCGTTACACGCGCGAACTGAAGACCGCGAATGCCGTCGATTTCGATGATCTCCTGCTGCTGACGGTGAAGCTACTGAACGAACACCCCGAGGTGCGGCAGCGCTGGCGCGAGCGCTTTCGCTATCTCATGATCGATGAGTTCCAGGATACAAATAAGCTCCAACTGGAGCTGGTCACGTTACTGGCCGACGAGCGGAACAACGTCGCGGTGGTGGGTGATGACGACCAGTCGATCTATGGCTGGCGCGGCGCGGAAGTCTCAAATATTCTCGAATTTGAGCAGCATTTTCCGCGACCGACAGTGGTCAAGCTGGAGCAAAATTATCGCAGCACTAACGCCATTCTCGGCGCTGCGAATTCGCTGATAAAGCACAACCCGCGGCGCCGTTCCAAGCGGCTCTGGAGTGCGAAAGGCGATGGCGAGAAAGTTCGTCTCGTGGAAGCGCCCAACGACCGGGAAGAAGGCCAGTTCATCGCGGAAGAGATCCACCGCCGTCACCTCGACAACGATGAGCCTTGGGAGAAATTTTCGGTTCTTTTCCGCATGAACGCGCAGTCGCGCATTCTGGAAGAGAATTTGCGACGGCTACAGGTGCCTTATCGCGTCGTTGGTGGGAAGAGCTTCTTTGATCGCCGGGAGATTAAAGACCTCATCGCCTACATGAGCGTCCTGGCGAACCCGGATGATGACGGAAATCTCTTGCGCATCATCAACACACCGGCGCGAGGGATCAGCGCGGCAACCGTCGAGTTCGCGCTGCAATGGAGCGCGCGACAGAAGAGCAGCCTTTGGGTTGCTCTCCAATCATCTGCTTTGGCGGCCGAGTTCAGCAGCCGCACATGCGGGTGCATACAGGCTTTCGTCCAGCTCGTCGGCGGATACGAGATGAGCATCAACGAACCGCTCACGGACCCGGCCGCGATCGTAACCAAGCTCCTCGCGGAAGTCGGTTACGCCGCCGAGTTACGGCGGAATTGTAAATCAGCCGAAGAAGCAGATGCGCGCGAAAGTAACCTGGACGATATGCTGCGCGACCTCGGCCATTTCGCGGGACGCTCGACGAAAGGGCTGCGCGGCTTTCTGGACGAGATCGTGCTCGATCAGGAACGCGAAGAAGACAAACAGGAAGACATCGAGAAAAAGCGCGGCGTCACGCTCATCACCATGCACGCGGCGAAAGGCCTCGAGTTTCGGCACGTCTACCTGATCGGGCTCGAGGAAGGGGTGCTGCCACACGATCGCTCGAAGAGTGAAGGCACGATCGATGAAGAGCGCCGGCTACTCTATGTCGGCATTACGCGCGCCCGGCTCACGCTCACACTGACGCACTGTCGCGAGCGAATGAAATTTGGGAGTCCCAGCGCCTGTTACCCCAGCTCGTTCATCAAAGAACTTGCTCCAGAGTTTATTGAACGCATCGATCTGAAGAAGCTCCTGAGCACGCCCGTCGCCGAAAGCACGGGCAAGAGCCGTTTCGCGCAGATGCGTGCGGCGCTGCAGGGGTAGTTCTCGCGACGGTAACCGCGCAAGCCGTTTTTGTTGGCGATCGCGCTTGGAAACTCGAAAGGTTTTCAGGCCTTGGCCAATAAAACCCGCCCGCACGCATCTAGTGAGGATCTGTTCGCTTCCGCAGCGCTGCCACACCAGCCAAGGCGGCGCTAGTCGCAGTAGTTCGTGAGATCCCGCGACTTCCCTCGGAATGACACCCCATCTCGCGTTCCGCATGACACGCGAGAGCGCGCTCGCGAACGCGCGCTATAGTCCCGTCGCGATGCAAGCCGGCAAGTATCTCGCGGTCTTCAAACTCGGGCTGCAGAACACTTTCGTGTATCGCTGGAACTACTTCCTGCGCGCCGTCTTTGCCCTAATCCCACTGGCTGGGACGGTTTTCCTTTGGCGCGCCATCTTCAACGAGCGCGGCGGCGGCATGCAGGGCTACGACTACGGGTCGATGATCTACTATTATCTGCTCACGATCCTGGTCTCGAATCTCGTTACGCCAACCGAAGACGAATGGCAGATCGCCTCCGACATTCGTGAAGGGCAAATCAACTCCTTTCTCACCAAGCCACTCAGTTACCTGGCCTACCGCTTCAGCATCTTTCTGAGCGGTCGCCTCGTTTACACGCTCATCACGATCCCGCCCATCGCGCTCATCTTTATCTACTTCCGCGACTATCTGACCGTGCCGGCCGATCCCGTTGCCTGGGTCTGTGCCTTTATCTCGCTGCTCATGGCCGCGATGATTCAGTTCTTCATCACCTACAGCATCGCGATGATGGCATTCTGGATTCTCGAGATCTCGACCATCGTCTTCATCGTTTACTCCTTTGAATACTTCCTCGGCGGTCAAATGTTCCCGGTCGACATAATGCCCGCCGGCGTGCAGGCGGTGATGAAATGGCTGCCGTTTTACTACGAACTGTTCTGTCCGATCGCGATCTTCCTCGAACGCCTGAAAGGCGTCGAAATGTATCAGGCACTTCTGATCCAGACGGGCTGGCTTGTTGCGACATGGGCCACCGCGCGCTACATGTGGAAGCGCGGGCTCGGGCACTACCAGGCGGTAGGAGGTTAATCGAGAACGGAGCGGCGCTCTCACTCGTATCGCAGCGCGTCGATCGGATCAAGTCGGGACGCCCTCCGTGCCGGGTAGAATCCAAAAAAGACGCCCACCGCAGCGCTGACAAGAAAAGCTGCGGCAATCGAGCCCGGCGAAATGAGCGACGGCCAGTTTTTCCAGATCGAAAGCGCCTTTGAGACACCGATGCCGAGCGCGATGCCAAGGATCCCGCCGAGCGCGCTTAACGAGACTGCTTCGATCAGGAACTGCGTGAGAATATCGCGGCCGTGCGCGCCCAGATCTCGCGCGTCCGCTCCGTCACACTGACGAGCATGATGTTCATAATGCCGATGCCGCCAACAACGAGCGAGACGCCCGCAATCGCGCCTAACAAGCCGGTCATGACATCGGTCGTCGCGGTCGCCGTATCGGCGATTTCCTTTTGTGTGCGCACCGTGAAGTCGTCGTCCCGGCCGGAGCGGATGTTGTGGCGCTGACGCAGGAGCGAAACAATCTGCTGTTGCGCAGGCTCGAGGTCGCTCGCGTTCGCCACCTGCACATTGATGCTGCGCAAGGTGGTGCCGCCCGTGACGCGTTTCATCGCGCTCGTGTAGGGCATGATCAGGACGTCGTCCTGGTCGGAGCCTTGCGCGCTCAGGCCCTTCGGAGTGAGGACGCCAGTAACCGTAAACGGCACGTTTTTAACCCGCAGAATCTGCCCGACGGGATCGTCGTTCCCAAAAATTTGTGATGCTGTGGTTTTTCCGATCACGCAGACCTTGTTTGAGCTCCGTACATCCTGAGGCGTGAAGGGCGCGCCGCTCGCGAGCGGCCATTGCCGAATGTCGAAATACTCGGCCGACTCGCCCAGGACGCGGGTGAACCAATTCTGATTGCCGGCGGCGATTTGCGAATTCGAGCTTACTTCTTCGCTGACCGCGTTTACTCCCGACACTTCGCGGCGAATGGCTTCTGCATCCTCAACCTTCAGCGTCCCCGCCCCTCCCCAGCGCGAATCCCGCTCGCGGTCGTGCTGACGGAGAAAACGAGAATCAGATTCTCGCCCAAGCTCGCGATCTGCGACTCGACCTGTGCCTTGGCGCCATTGCCAATGCCGACCATCGCAATGACCGCGCCGACGCCGATGATGATGCCAAGCGCAGTGAGGGCGGAGCGCAGCTTGTTCCGCCGCAACGCGCGAAACGCAATCTTGAAGGTGGAACCGAACCGCATCGTTTATTCCTTCGCGCCGGCCAGCTCTTCCTCGAGCGGGGCAATCTTTTCGAGTTCAGTAGTGGCGAGCAAGCGTCGCGCGACCGGCAGATCGCTCTTCACCAAGCCATCTCGCATGACGACGTTGCGCTGCGCGTAGGAGGCGATGTCCGGCTCGTGCGTTACCATCACGATGGTCATGCCGCGCTCGTTCAGAGCCTGAAAGATCCCCATGATCTCGACACTGGTGCGGCTGTCGAGGTTGCCAGTCGGCTCATCCGCTAGAAGGACCTCCGGATCGTTAATCAGAGCACGACCGATGGCGACGCGCTGTTGCTGGCCTCCAGAAAGCTGGCTGGGAGTATGTTCTTCGCGGCCCTCCAGACCGACGGCACTGAGAATGCGATCGGCCTTCTCGCGCAATTGGCGATTGGTGAGCTGATGCTTTCCGTAGAGCAAGGGCAGCTCCACATTTTCGCGCGCCGTGGTGCGCGGGAGCAGATTGAAGCTTTGGAAAACGAACCCAAGTTTGCCGTTGCGAATGTCGGCAAGCTCATCCCGGCTTAATTTGGAAACGTCGACGCCATCGAGAAGGTAACGCCCGGCGGTAGGGCGATCGAGCGCGCCGAGCATGTTCATGAGGGTCGATTTACCGGAACCACTGGAGCCCATCAACGCCACGAACTCACCTCGCTGGATCTCGAGGGAAACGCCGCGTACGGCGCGGACTTCCATCTCGCCCGTACGATAGGTTTTCTGAACATCGATCAACTGAACAACCGCCGCGCCGTTCGTGTTCATTACGGGATGGATTTAGAAGCGACGACCGCCGCCGAAAGGATTGGCCTGCGGGGTTGTAGGCGCCGAGCCGCCACCGGTTAGTTGCGCCGTCACCACCACGTCGCCTTCCTTTAAGCCCTCGGTCACCTCGGTCGCGACTCCGTCACTGATACCGGTTTTGATTTGGACCGGTTGCGGCTTGCCTCCAGTGCCGGCGTAAACTGTGCGCTCGAGGCGGCGTTCCCGTGGTGCACCGCCACCTGGCCGTCCTCCCCCGCCGGAACGGGCTCCCCGCGCCGCGCCGGTGGAGGCGGACGGCGCTCCTGCGGCCGAAGCATCAGGCGGACGATAGCGAAGGGCTGCGTTCGAAATTTTAATCACATCGTCTTTGTGAGCGATCACGATTGAGACGTTAGCCGTCATCCCCGGCTTGAGTTTGAGCTCAGGGTTACTGACGGCGATGACGGTGTCGTAAGTGACGACGTTTTGCACAGTAATCGGCGCGTTTCGCACCTGCATGACCTTTCCCTGGAAGGTCTGATTTGGAAACGCGTCGACGGTGAAATCGACGGCCTGATCTACTGCGACAACGCCTACATCCGCGTCTGCGACATTCGCGTTGATCTGCATTTTCGTAAGGTCGTTCGCAATCGTGAAAATGACCGGCGCCGACAAACTCGCCGCGACAGTTTGACCGACATCGACGCTGCGCGAAATGACGGTGCCATCGATCGGGGAGGTGATGGCGCAGTGTTCAAGATCCGTCCGGGCCCGGTCGAGCGCGCCCTGTTTGATCTTCACGGTCGCTTCGGCTTGCTGAAGCGTGGCCGTAGCCTGATCGACATCGGCCTCGGAAGAATTTTGCTTCGCAAAAAGCGACCGGGTTCGACCAGCGCTGATGCGCGCCAATTCGAGAGAAGCCTGCGCGCTGGCAAGATCGCCCTCCGCCTGCGTGACGATGGCCTGGAAGGTCGCAGGATCGATCTGCGCCACGATCTGGCCAGCTGTCACGTCGGAATTAAAATCAGCGAATAGCTTTTGAATGTTCCCGGAGACCTGACTGCCCACCTGGACGTTCACGACAGGATTCAACGTGCCGGTAGCAGTGACAGCCTGAGTCATCGGACCGCGCACGACAGTCGTAGTTTGAAAGCCGGCGCTCGCCTTTGCGCCGCGGCGCGAGATGAGGTAGGCGGCGATAATGAGGAGCAAAGCGCCTGCGATGATTAGATTTCGGCGCCTCATCCTTTTGTCGCTTCGCGCTTCCACAGCATATTGATAAGACGGGTTTGAGCCATGCGGCGTTACATCGAAATCTACACCATCATGCTGCGCAACTCGCTCATCCGCGAGATGAGCTTCAAAGCGAACTTCATTCTCTGGATGCTGGTCGAGGTGCTTTGGTTCTGCGGACAGATCGCCTTCTTTGGCATCATCTTCGGGCAGGTGGATCAAATCGGCGATTGGTCAAAATGGGAAGTGGTCCTGCTCGTCGGAACGCACCAGACGATCGCGCAGCTCTTTCAGGCGTTCTTCTTCATGAACATCTCGAACATTCCGGAGTTGGTGCGGACAGGAAAATTGGATTCACTCCTCGTGTTGCCGGTCGACAGTCAGTTCGCCGTTTCGACGAAGCAGTTTGGGCTCGACAGTATCCTCAACGCCATTCTTGGGCTGGTTGTTGTCACCGTCTCCTTGGTGCAACTGCGGATTGCCCCCAGCGTCCCGCTCGTCTTGCTGTATCTCTGCGCGCTTGGGTTTGGCGTGGCGATTCACTATTCGATCATGCTGAGCCTAGCCGCCGTCAGCTTTTGGATCGTTCGCGCGCAGGGCCTTGTTTACGGCTACTTCAATTTTCTCAACATCGCCCGCTACCCCGACGTTATCTTTCCGCGGGTCTTCCGGTTCATTTTCAGCTGGCTCGTGCCCGTGATCATCGTGGCCAATATCCCGGCGCGACTTCTAATTGAGCCCTTGGAAGAGCCGACCTGGCTGGTCGTTCAGCTAGTCGTGGCAGCGCTCGGAGCCCTCATTCTTTCGCGAGTTTTCTGGCGTTTCGCCCTGCGACGCTACTCCAGCGCAAGCTCTTAAAATCGGCTTGCGGCAGGGCGCTTCCAGACCCGTTTTTCACGGGTAAAACTCCCCTTGCGTCCCCAGGCATATGCCCTTAATTAAGCCTCCGCTCGGCCCAGAAACCGCGCTGTTTTATCATATGCCCAGCTCCAAAAAGAAGAAGGCGTCCGCCAAGCCTGCCAAAAAGGCGGCCACTGCGGCCAAGCCCGCGGCTGCAAAGGCTGTGAAGAAGGCTGCGCCGGCGAAGAAGGCTGCGATCGCGCCGAGGTCCCGTGGGCGCGAGCTAACCGCGACGGAAGCGATTCTCGGAAACAATCACAAGGAGAAGAAGCTGGAGCCTTTCATTCGGGGGCAGAAGGACAAGCTTCTGCAGCTGCGCGATGCGATGGTCGATTCGATGGCGGGCGTGGCGAAGGATAATCTGCGCTCGCGTGCAGAAGGCAGTGAAGCCTCCGCTTTTGGCATGCATCAGGCCGATGCCGGGAGCGATGCTTACGATCGCGATTTCGCGCTCAGTCTTCTCTCGCAGGAACAAGACGCGCTCTATGAGATCGATCAGGCCTTGAAGCGGATTGAGCTCGGCACGTACGGCGTATGCGAGATGTCCGGCAAACCGATCATGCACGCGCGTCTGGAAGCGATTCCGTTCGCCCGGTTCACGGTGGAGTGCCAATCGCAGCTGGAGAAGCAGAACAAAGCCTCTCGCGTTCGGCAGTCGGTGACATCTCTCTTTGGTTTGACGGACGAAGAGGGCGGCGAGGGCGAAGAAGAAGAGTCGAAGACGGACGACAGCAAGGATTAGAAAATGGCGCAGGAGATCATCACGCTGGAGTGCACGGAAGCGAAGGCGGCTGGAATGCCGGCCTCGCGTTACATGAGCACGCGCAATAAAAAAAGCCCGCGCACTCCGAACCGGCTCGAGAAAAAGAAATACAACCCGTTTATGCGGAAGCATACTCTCCACCGCGAAACTCGCTAAACCGTCATGCAACCGAAAACCGCCAAACGCCGCTCTGCTTTTCGTCGCGCCAATCGCACCATGCCGCGGCGTCGGATCGACATCGCGACGGAAGCCATCGACTACAAGAATCCCGATTTGCTAAAAAAGTTTGTGACAGAAAGCGGCAAGATTCTCCCGCGGCGGGTGACAGGGATGCCTGCCCACATGCACCGGAAGATCACGCGCGAGATCAAGCGCAGCCGGTCGGTGCTCTTGATGAAGTAAGAGGGCACGATTTCGCGAATTCCGTCCGCACGGCTCGCGAGCGTTTGTGGTTCCGATTACTGCCTTCGTGGACGCCTGTCCTGCCAAGGGGCGCAACAGGGTCGAGAGATCTCACGAGCGTCTCAGAACGACAAATGTTTTGCGTCCGGCGTCGATCGCAAACGCCCGTCTTCATCATCAACTTTCACGGGACTATGGCCAAGGGCGGGCGATGCGGTAGAACGCCCGCGCAGCAGCCGTCTCCGTCCAAACTCTGCCTTCGCCGTCGCTGATCAAGTCATCCACTGTGATCCAGGTCGTCAGATCGTCACTGCGCTGGAGTAAATACCGGAAGCCTTCACTGCCCCCGCTGAGCTCAAGACGGACCAGCCCGTCCGAAAGACGAAGCACAATCGTTGGGAAGACCGGCGGAGTGCGAACATAGACGCGGAAATTATTCATGATCCAATTCGGAGACAGTTGACCGGTCGGCGGAAAGGTCATGCGCAGAGCCACAAAATTGCCCACCAGCGCGTCGATCGACCTGTTAGCCGCTGGCTCGTCAAACTCCGGCGTAACATGCAGAAGCTCAGCACTCGTTAGGCTCGCTCGACCCGGCGTTGCATAATATTCAGTCCGGCCCTCTTCATTCCAGGAAAGGCCGACCGTCCACCAGCCCGGCGCGCTGATCCTCCCGATCGTGATGTCCGCTCCGTAACCATCCCCAACCCGCGCGATCAAGCACGGGCCCGCGTCATCTGTTGAGAAGTAAATGCCGGGATAGAAATAGCCGTTGCCCAATGGCAAATCAGCGTCGTAGGCGGTGACACGAACACCCAGCCACTCCCGAAAGCCTGACGCGTTGACTCCATTCGACCACTCCTCGAATGGCGGCAGCCAGACCTGGGCGATGACGCTCGGCCCTTCCGCAGCGCTCAACGAGCGACCGAGCTGATTCGCGTGGGTGCTGATCATGTCCTCTGCGGACGGGTAGGGATCGTCGCCGTTATCAAAAGAGCGAATGCTAAGCGCGCCACCCGTGACCGTGAGCGACTCCGGTATTCCGCGCAGTCCCGCCGACCAGATCGGGCTCAGCGTGTCGCATTCGTCCGAAATCGCTTCGACAAGATAACCGCCGGGCGCAGCGTGAACGCTCGCAATTAGAAGGAGGGAGGCGCCGACCGCGAGCAGCCCAGCCCTCTCAGGCTTTGCGCGCGCGCGTTCGTTCACCTTGCTCGATCAATTTCCAGAACTCGCGCGTTTTTCCCAGCTGATCATCCTCCGCCATGGGCAGCTTGCTGCGGAAGAGGAAGTCTCGAAACGTGTTCTTGTGCAGGACGCGGTGGACGGTGATTCCCTCGTCCCGCTTCTCAAAATAAATCCGGTAATCTTTCGCACGATAGCGATGCAGCTTCTTCCCTTCGCGCTCGATCACGCCAAACCTGCCCTTATCAAGGTTGTCCAGATCCGTCGGGAGAATTTGGAACTCCGCGAGCAGATCCAGCTGGAGCGTCTTCGGCAAAGCCGACATCTCTGCGGCGCTTAGCTCGTTGAAGATGATCTGAAACATCCGGCTCACACATACACGCGCGTCACGCGGCTGCCAATTCCGGTGAAAATCTCCCAGGCGATAGTCGAGGCGTGCTTTGCCATCTCCGTTGCAAGAATCTGCTCGTTGCCTTGATTTCCGATCAAGACTGCTTCATCGCCGACCGCAGCCCCGTTCACGTTAGTGACGTCCACCATCGTCAGGTCCATCGTGACGCGCCCCAGCACCGCACAACGGCGACCGCCGACGAGCACGGAGGCGCCCCGCCCGGAAACGACCCGCGGCAACCCGTCGGCATAGCCGACGCTGAGGGTCGCGACCCGGGTGGAACGTTGGGTAATAAATGTCCGCCCATAGCTGATGGAGCTCCCCGCCGGAAGTTCGCGCAGAAGCGCCACGCGCGACTTCAACGTCAGGACAGGCCGCAATCGATCCTGGAGATGCGGCAGCGGAGAGACGCCGTAGAGCATAAGACCGGCGCGCACGAAATCGAAAGCAGCCGCGCCGAAACCCAGGACGCCCGCGCTGGGCAGGACGTGGATTTGGTATTTGCCTGGTGTTTCCGCGCGGAGTTTTGCGACCAACCTCGTGAAACGAGACAACTGTGCCTCCGTGAAAGATGGGTTCTCATCGGCGACTGGCAGGTGGGTCGAAATGCTATGGATCTCCACTTTGGGCAGCTGCGATATTTTCCGCACCTCATTCGTCGCCTCCTGCTCGCTCAACCCCATTCGTCCCATTCCAGTGTCGATCGCAACATTGATCGCGACGGATGAACTCGAAGCCGCCCGATCGAAAGCGAGCGCCTCATCGTAATTCGAGATCGAGGGGATGAATCGTTGAGCGACAATGTCAGAACGCTCTTCCGGCAGCGCCGGCCCTAGGATCATGACAGGATGTGGCATGGCGGCCCGCGTTTCGATTGCTTCCTGGAGATTAGCTACACCGAATAATTGAACCTGCTGCGCAAGTGCTCTCGCGATCTGCGCAAGGCCATGGCCATAAGCATTGGCTTTAATGACAGCGAGGATCGCAACCTCCGGCCCAAGGCAACGCCGTGCGATCTCCGCGTTGTGGCGCAAAGCCGCCAAATCGATTTCGGCCCAGCACCGATGTGAATTCATAAAACTCTCGGCGCCGTGATGTGCGGGTCGCGCAGGTAGATCGGCTCCAGCGCGACCAAACTCACGGGCTCGTGCGAAGCGAGTTGCGCGAGGACGAGGGCGGACGGCGACATGATTGTTACGTTAGGAAATTGCGGAAGCGCCTCCGCGGAAAAGACAGGACAGCCGACCGTGGCCAGCCGTGCGTCGAGGTCTGCAAAGGAATAAAGCATTGGTCCTTCGAGACACCGCCGCTCGTCGACCACGGCAAAGAAAAACGCCTGCCGGCGTGCATCACCGACGACGGCATATCGCTGCGTATTCGCAGGCAGAGTGCAGAACGACGGCAGCCCGATTAGTGAAGCTCGACAGGCAATTCCCAAGCCGATGGCGGCTGCGATCGCGATTCGCGTGCCAGCGTAGGAACCGGGACCAAGTCCGACGACGATTCGTTGCGGAGTCCCGAAATCATCCACACAGCGCTGAAGGCTTTCAAAAAAAAGACCCGAGTGTTTCCTGTCGTTGGGAAACTCAGTCGCGAAGAGGCTTCTCCCATCCTCGAGCAAAGCAATACTTCCCCGCGCGCTCGACAATTCCAAACCCAGCGTTTTCATGACTGCTCGATTACGCGTACCGTTTCGCTCTTGAGCGCGAAAGAAATCCAGAGAGTATTTTTCGGCAATAGCTCACGGAAGCGATCGGCCCATTCGATGATACAGATGGCGTCGCCCGAAATGAAATCGTCGAAACCGATGCGTGTGACTGCCTCGGCTGAATCGAGCCGGTAGAAGTCGAAGTGGTACACCGGGCAACGGCCACCCTCGTACTCGTGAACGAGAGTAAAGGTAGGGCTGGTCACTTCGGCAGGGCTTCCAAGGCCACGCACAAATCCTTTCGCGAACTGCGTCTTGCCTGCTCCCAAATCTCCCACCAGGCCATAAACGTCGCCGGCGCTCGCGTTCGCGGCGGCTTTGGCGCCGGCGGCCACCGTCTCTTCCGCGCTATTTGAAATGAACATAGCCGGCGAGGTGCTGATCGTTCACCACGCCTCCCTGGATCAATCGGCCAATGCGTGTTAGCGGCAACTTTGGAAATTTCCTGCGCCACTGTCGCATTATTGAGTGCGCCGAGCCGGGATCGACGGCCAGGAGCAGCTCGTAATCTTCTCCGTCGGAAATGGCCATCTCGACCGTGCAGCCGCGCGTGCGTGGGACGGCGGATTCGTCGAGCTCGAAGGCAAGACCGCTGGCGCGAGCAAGTCGGGGCAAGTCGGTTCCCAAGCCGTCGCTCAAGTCCATCATCCCATTGATTAGAAAATGTTCGGTCAGCCACCGTGCCTCCGCGATGCGTGGCAAGAAACGAAGATGCTTACCGCGCATTGCTCCGCCAAGGCGGCCCGTCACCAACAGGTTGTCACCGGCTTTGGCCCCACTGCGGGAAACCGCACGACCTTTCTCGACGGAGCCTGCAAGACTCACGGAAAGAGCGAGTGGACCTTCCAGGCGGCTGGTCTCGCCACCAACAATGGCCACGTTGAACATTCGCGCCGCCTTCGCCATTCCGCGATATGCCTCGGTCACCCAATGCGCACTCGTCACCGACGGCGCGAGCAAAGTCACCATCGCGAACTCCGGTCGACCGGCCATGGCCGCGAAGTCACTCAAAGGTCGCGCCATTGCTTTCCACCCGACAGCACTGGGCGACGCGCTCGATTCAAAATGCACGCCCTGGACCACGCAGTCGGTTTTCAACAAGAGGTTCCCACCGCCGGTGAATTGCACCACCGCGCAGTCGTCGCCTGCCCCGGTCAAGACAGAGCGATTCAGCGGTAGGTGGGGCGCGATCCTCTGCAGCAGCTGGTCTTCGCCGAGCTCCCGCAAGTTCATTGCTGGAAGAGCTCGGGAAATGCCAGCGCCACGAGTGTGAACGAGTTGAAGAGGGCGTGCATCGTCATGGGGACGAGAATCGACCCGCTCCATTCATAGGCAATCGTGAAGCAGGCGCCGAGCACGAAGAGCGGCGCCGCGGACGGAACATGGGCGTGCACGGCCGCAAATAAGACGGAGTTTGCCGCCAGGCCGAGCACGCGTCCGAAGTATCTTTTCACTACGCCGTAGAGGAAGAAACGAAAGACGAACTCCTCCACCATGGGCGCGATCACGATCGCGAGCACGATGATCAGTATGCGCTGTTGGAGCGTTTGTGAATCCGTGAATAGCTCGACGATCCCCTGCTTGCTCGACGGCGTGCCCAGGACACGCTGCGCCAGCAGATCGGCGAGGAAGATGAGCGGATAAGCCGCGAAGAGCAGGATGCCTCCGGTTATGGAAACGCGCCGGAAACTGAGTTTCCCGAAGCCGGCCAGCAAGTTGACGGCCCGGCCGCGCAAAGTGAGGAAGGCTGCCACAAAGACAAACACGCCCAGCGAAACGAGCGCATTCGCCACCAGATCGTTTGTCTTCAGAACAACCTTTCCGCTCGCCGCAGCGGAGCCAGCTGCGTTTACCAGGAAAAGCGTGGCCAGGGCGACCCCCAGAACGGCCTCCGGCGTCTCAAAGGTTTTCTCCAAGGGGTCCGTTTGCGCCAGCGGACGCGCACCTATCTGCCTGACGAGAGATAAGTAGATGTAGACG
>JACCXA010000102.1 GCA_013697365.1 Chthoniobacterales bacterium | reverse complement strand
GATATGTGGAGAGTGGCGGACCAGTTCGCGAGACGCTGATCGCTCGGAATATTTGACCTCATTACCCTGGCCCCATGGCAGGGGCCGCCGACCGGCGCTGCTCTAGACTTCCCTACGAATCCTTCGCCGGACCCGATGGAAGCTTCTCCAGGATCGGTTGGATCGTCGGATCAGCCCGGAGCAAAGCGGCGCGTTTTAGTTGTCGAAAGTGCCTTGCTGCCTGGCGTTGCCGATCCCTTGCGGCCTGCACCGCTGGATCTGCCATCGCTCGCTGATTGGCGGCGCGTAGCTTCGCGCGTTCGTCCCCTGAAAGATTCGCAAGCCTTGCCTCCCGGCGTTCACGCCTGAATTCCTGTCGGCCACCCTGCGCGGATGCAGGAGGCGCAAACTGAAGGGCGATCCCGACAGCCATGATAATGAGGGCGGTTTTGAGATTCATATCTTCGAGATAAACCCGATCCTTCGCGATAGTTGCGAGCAGGGATCAGGAATTGACGGCTCGCCATTTCTTTAGCGCCCGCGTAATTTCGCCGCCCTTATGGCCAACCAACCTTCCGCCGTTAAGAACGCCATCACGCCGCGCCGAGAGGATGATTTCCCGGAGTGGTATCAACAGGTGATCCGCGCGGCCGAGTTGGCCGAGCCATCGGATGTACGTGGCTGCATGGTCATTCGGCCCTGGGGCTACGCGATCTGGGAAAACATGCAGCGCCATCTTGATGCGATGTTCAAGGCCACTGGGCACAAGAACGCCTATTTCCCGCTCTTCATTCCGCTAAGTTATTTCGAAAAAGAGGCCGCGCACGTGGAGGGCTTCGCGAAAGAATGCGCGGTTGTGACCCATAGCCGCCTGGAAGTGAATGCCGCCGGAAAGATGGTCCCCGCGAGTCCTTTGGGAGAGCCGCTCGTTGTTCGGCCGACCTCGGAAACCATCATCGGCGCAACCTATGCGAAATGGGTCCAAAGCTATCGGGACTTACCCATCCTGATCAATCAATGGGCAAATGTCGTCCGCTGGGAAATGCGGCCGCGCGTCTTTTTGCGCACAACTGAGTTCCTTTGGCAGGAGGGCCACACCGTCCACGAGAGCGAAGGGGAGGCGCGCGAGGAAACAAAGCGGATGCTCGACGTGTACGAGACTTTCGTTCGCGACCATCTCGCCATCCCTGTTTTCAGCGGAGAGAAATCAGAGAGCGAGCGCTTTCCCGGGGCGGTGCAGACGCTCTGCATTGAAGCGATGGTCCAGGATCGGAAAGCCATCCAGGCGGGGACATCGCATTTTCTCGGACAGAATTTCGCGAAGGCGAGTGGTATTCGTTTCCAAACGCGCGATGGGAAGCAGGAGTTTGGGTGGACGACGAGCTGGGGGATGAGCACGCGAATGGTCGGGACGTTGATCATGGCGCATGCGGACGATGACGGATTGATTCTGCCGCCGCGGATCGCGCAGACGCACGTCGTTATCATTCCGATCACGCCGAAGGAGGAGTCACGCGCAGCCGTCCTGGAGGCGGCCGATAAGTTGGCCGCTGCGGTTCGCGAAACTCGATATGCAGACGCTCCGATTGAGGTGGAGATTGATCGCCGAGACCTCGGAGGCGGAATCAAGAATTGGGAATGGATCAAGAAAGGCGTGCCGGTTCGGGTTGAGATCGGCCCCCGTGATCTGGAGTCCGGCAACATCGCGGTGAGCCGGCGGGATCAACCGGCGCAAACAAAAGAGTTCGTGCCCGCGACAGACTTCCCCGGTCGTGCCGCCGGGTTGCTTGACGCGATCCAGCAGAACCTCCTGCAGCGAGCGCAGCAATTTCGGGATGAGAACACACGGGTGATCGACTCAAGGGAAGAGTTCTACGAATTCTTTACGCCTAAAAACTCCGCCAAGCCGGAGATCCACGGCGGTTTCGCGCTGGCACACTGGTCCGGCTCGCGCAAAATCGAAGAGCAGATTAAAAACGATCTAAAGGTTACAATCCGCTGCATTCCCATTTCGGGCGGCACGCTCGGCCCGCCCGGGGTGTGCATTTTCAGCGGCATGCCGAGTGTGCAGCGTGTCATTTGGGCGAAGTCATATTGATTGCGGTTGGGTCGCCTAACCTCCCCATGCGTGTGAGGCGTTGACGATGCCGATGCGGCTTGTTTATTCACCTCGTGCCGACCGAAATAAAACTTTACAGCCGCGAGTGGTGCTCCTGGTGCATCGACGCCAAGGAATATCTGACTGAGCGCGGTTATAAGTTTACCGAGATCGACGTCGGCCAGGACCGGGACGCCTACAAGGAAATGACGGAGCTTTCCGATCAAACCTATGTGCCGACGCTCCTCGCTGGTGATGAAGTGCTCGCGAATTTCGATACCAATCAGCTGGAAAAGTTCCTAAGCGAGCACCGGATCACGCCTTAATGCTGTTTGGCCTTTTCATAACGCTGGGCGTGGCGGTGCTCAGCGTTGCGCTGCGGAGTTATCAAACCTCCTTCGCGCAGAAAGCGGGCGCGCTCGGCATCCTCCTTTCGACGTTTCTCGCGGTGTATTTCGCCAGCGGCAGCTGGGTTTTCGGGCTGGTCGGGTCGCTCGCCTGGCTCTTCCTCCCCTGGCTAGAGATACTGACTCGCATTCGTGCGTTACGTCTCCCGAAG
Organism: Chthoniobacterales bacterium; assembly: GCA_013697365.1. Taxonomy (GTDB): domain Bacteria; phylum Verrucomicrobiota; class Verrucomicrobiia; order Chthoniobacterales; family UBA10450; genus JACCTI01. The sequence goes on along the minus strand of JACCXA010000102.1, from coordinate 1,772 downwards.
GAGAAGTCACTCCGTCCGAAGAGTCCGCCATCGTCGGAAATTTTTCCGACCTTGAACGAGATCACGAAGGACATCGAAAACGAAGGCTTCGCGCACGTGAACGATGCGGGCTGGGACTGGGAAGATTACAAGCAGTTCTTCCGCCTGTTCTACAAAGAGGAGGATCGCGCACAGGCCACGATCTGTCTGAATGAGCAGAACGATCTTTCGTTTTACTACTTGCGAATTTCGTCGCGCGCGAATGACGGAATTATTTGGACGACGTGGAATTACCCGTTGTCGTATGGCCTTAAGCTGACTCCTCAGTTCCGCATCAATCGGCAGCGCCCGGATCAATCCTTTTGGCAGCTGTATCAGAGCCACAAGGAATATCTGCGACTGCATCGGGTTGAGACAAGCGTGATCGATCCGATGGATGAGGATCGGATCCAGGCGGAGATTGAGAATGATTTGCGCGAGCAGATTGCGCACAACATCAAGAAGGGCGTTCTCAAGCCCGTGGACAATGACGAGGTGAAATATTCCTGGCGCGGGATGGTGTATCTGTGGTGCCAGTTCCTTCTCGACTTGGTGCGGCTGTAACGCGCGGGTGTCGGCACACAGCGACGCGCCGAATGTTTTACGCGTGAGAACTTGTGATCCCGAGCGGCGAAGACGGTCGAGGGATCTCGGGCGCTATTCGATTCATAATCATGGCACGACCGCGTTTACCAAAGGAACCTCGCCTTTTACACCTTCATCACTTCGGCTTCTTTGCGCTCGAAGTGATCATCGACTGATTTTACGAAGCGATCAGTCAGCTTTTGCACATCGGTCTCGAGGTCGCGCAATCCGTCCTCCGTGAGCTCGCCGGAGGTCTTGAGCTTTTTCGCGTCATCGATCGCCGCGCGACGATTCGCGCGGACGCGGACGCGCGCTTCCTCTGCCATCTGGCGCAGCGCCTTTACGAGATCTTTCCGGCGCTCCTCGGAAAGCTCGGGAACCGGCAGGCGGATGATCTTTCCATCGACCAACGGTTGGATGCCGATCTTCGATTCTTTCAGCGCTTTTTCGATGTCCTTGATCGTTGAAGCATCAAACGGTTGCACCACGAGAAGCCGCGGCTCAGGCGTGGTGATGAGCGCAAGCTGCTTCAGTTTCATCGCCGAGCCGTAAGCTTCCACGTCGACATTCTCCACCAGCGCGGGCGATGCTTTCCCCGTCCGCACTGAGGCGAATTCATGGACCATGTAGTCGACGCTTTTTTCCATCGCCTCCTCGGCTCCGAACAGGACTTCTTCAGCGCTCATCGTGTCGCAATGAAAGCGGGTGCGGAGCCGATTCGCAATTGGGAACTTCGCGCGAAGGCCAAAGGTTACTCCGAAACAGTCGTGCCGATCTTTTTCCCGAGGACGATGTCCGTAAAATTGCTCGGTGTGTTCATGTCAAAGACGATGATCGGGATCTTGTTGTCCATGCAGAGACTGAAAGCAGTCGAATCCATCACCTGGAGCCGCTGCGCGAGCGCGTCGCTGTAGGTGATTCGATCGAAGCGTTTCGCGTTCGGATTTTTCTTGGGATCCGAATCGTAGATTCCGTCGACCTTGGTGGCTTTCAGGATGACGTCGGCTCGTATTTCGCTGGCACGGAGCGCGGCCGTCGTGTCGGTCGAAAAGTAGGGATTGCCGGTTCCGGCGTCGAAGATGACGACCCGTCCCACTTCCAGATGCCGGATGGCGCGTCCCAGAATGAAAGGCTCCGCGACATTCTGCATCTCGATCGCGGTTTGCACG
>JACCXA010000069.1 GCA_013697365.1 Chthoniobacterales bacterium | reverse complement strand
CGTCTACCTGCTCCTCCGCATTCGCAATGGCGCTTCCTCGCGCTCCTGGCTCTGGTTCGGGCTCGTCGCGGGACTCGGGCTCGAAAACAAACACTCGATGGCGTTCTTCGGCATTGGGCTCGCCGTCTCCTTGCTGGCGACGCAGGAACGCCGGCACTTTACCCAGCCTTGGATATGGCTCGGCGGCTTGATCGCCCTGGTCGTGACCTTGCCGAACATCCTCTGGCAGATCCGCTATGACTGGGCCACCCTCGAACTCCTTCGCAACGTCGCTGAGAGCAACAAGAACGTCGTGCTCGGGCCTCTCGAGTTTATCGGTCAGCAAATCCTGACCATGAATCCCGCGACGCTGCCTCTCTGGCTAGGAGGTCTGGCATGGCTGCTCGCGTCCCGGGCCGGCTCCCGCTACCGCTTCCTTGGCATCGCGTATCTCGTCACACTGGCCGAGTTCATCCTCTTACACGGGAAACATTATTACCTCGCCCCTATTTACCCCATGCTCTTCGCCGCCGGTGGCGTCGCCATCGAGCGCCTCTGCGCGGTGCGATACCAATGGGCCAGGCCCGTTCTCCTCGCCGCGATAATCGGGCTGGCGGCGCTGCTCGCTCCCACCATTCTTCCACTCCTGCCGCCGGAAAAACTGCTCGCTTACATGCGGGCGATTCGTTTCGAACCGCCGCGCACCGAGACTTCGCACACAGCGGCGCTGCCCCAGCTCTTTGCCGATCAATTCGGCTGGGAGGAGATGGTCCGGTCGGTCGCGCGCGCTTACGGGGCCTTATCGCCAGAGGACCAGCGCCGCGCCGGCATCTTTTGCCAAAATTACGGACAGGCGGGTGCGATCGACTTCTTCGGTTCGAAATATGGACTGCCACCCGCCCTCAGCGGTCATCAGAACTATCATCTCTGGGGACCTCGCGAGTTTTCAGGAGAACTTCTGCTCGTCATCGACTGGCCCGGCGGCGACGAACCCGAGCAATTCCGCACGGTTGAAGACCTTGGCCCGGTGGATTCCAGCCCGTGGGCCATGCCTTTCGAGCAACGCGCCCACATCTATCTCTGCCGCGACCTGAAGGGCGATCTGCGCACTCTCTGGCCGAAGCTGAAAGATTGGATGTAAGGATCGGGCCTCGATTCGATCCCCCACCGGCAAACAGCGCTATTCCTTCGCCAGTTCGAAAAGATATTCCGCGAACGAAAGCACTGCGCCGTCGATCCCCTGCACTTTCGGATTCGAAGATTCGATGACGTAAAACTCATCCGGGGCATGGGCGCCGCCCCCGTGGCCCAGGCCAAAATGTCCGGCCGGCAATTTAAGCGGCTCACTGGTAAACACATAGCCAGGCCACGAGCCGGCACTGCGCGGCCATAGGATCGAGTCAACGCCGAGGCGCTTGTATGTTGCCTGCTGCGCCTTGGTAAACTTCGAATCGGCGGGCGTGCTATTCGGATCGTAGCCGCCCGTCATGTTCACTTCGATGTCGCCAAAGCCGCGCTTTGCGAGGTGTGTCTTTAACGCCGCGAGCGCGCCGGCCGCGGTCATGTCCGGCACGAGTCGCAGATCGAGCTTCGCCGACGCCTTGTGCGGCAGGATGGTCATTCCGCCCGGGCCGGTATAACCGCCGACCAGTCCCTCGATGTTTACCGTCGGACGCGAAACCAAACGTTCCAAGGCCTCGCTCCAACCGACATCGGCAACCCAGCGTTCCACGCCGAGCGACTTCTTCACGCTCTCTTCATTCAAGCGCTTCGCGCCCTCCGCTATCATCGCTTTCTCGGCGGAATTGATCGGACGCGCCTTCTCCGCGAAACCCTCGATCGCCGGGTCGTTCCCTTCCGCGGTCACAAGGGTCGTGAGCGCATGAACCAAATGCCAGGCCGGACTATCGAGCCGCGCTTTGTTCGAGGAATGAACGGCCTTGCGCGGCCCGCGGCCCCACTTTTCGCCGCTCGCGGTGAGCTCCACTTCGATCACGCCCTTTGCGCCCAGGTTCACCGTCACCATCCCGTCAGCACCCTGCGCAGCTGAGGGCATGAACACGCCGATGCATTTCGCGAGCGCCGCCTGCACCTCCGGCTTGCGCACGATCTGCGGAAAGTGCGGTGATCCGATCTCCTCTTCACCCTCGGCGACGAGGACGAGGTTCACGGGTATTTTTTTCCCTGCCGCGCGAATGGCATGCAGCGCTGCGATCATTGCCATCTGCGGTCCCTTCTGGTTCACAGCCGCGCGCCCCATGATCACTTTTCCGGTTCCGGGTTTGTCCACGATGGCTGCTTCCCACGGTGGCGACGACCACTCCGCCGGATCGGCTTGCTTCACATCGTACATGAAGTAGACGCCCACCGTCTTTGCTGCGCCTGCGTTTAACGTCGCGAGAATTCCCGGTTGCCCATCCGTCGGCACCTTCGTCACCTGATCGAAGCCCGCTTCGCGCAGGTAACGCATGGTCAGCTCGCAGCCTTCGTCTACTCCGCGGTTCTCCGCCGCGATCGACGGCTGCCGAATCCATTCCTGCAGGCGCTTAATCGTTGCATCGCACTGCGTCCCGATCTCCGCTTGGACGTCCGCCAATTCCGTCTCGGCCGATGAGGAAGGTTGAATCACCGTCGCCATCGCGATGAAGACGCCTGCGAGAAATATCCTAGGATTCATCATCCTTTGATGGCGTTTCGGCATTGCATAGGCAAACCCAAAGATGTGCGTGCTGGCAACTCGACTCCCGGTTAAACAAAGACATGAGCCATTCTCTGCAATTCCGGCGGCCGGTGATCGCGAGTCTGTTGTTGGCGACAGCGTCGGCATCTCACGCGCATGGAAAACAAACTTCGCAGGACGAGTATACTCTCTACGAGTTGTTTGCGCCGGAGACGGCGTCGTTCAAAATCACATATGAAGTCACTGCCACCACGACCGGTGCCGAGGCGTTCTTCAACCCAATCCGCAAGGGCAGCGTCGCGAGCGACGAAGCTGTCTTCGACATGGCAACCGGCGCGCCCTTGAAGTTCGAGCAGGTCAGCGGCGCGAAAGCAAAGGAGACCGGTCTGCCGGACGCGGACCTCGCGAGTGATTACATTCGGGTCCGGCTCGCGCGCCCGGTGCCGGGAGATGGCGGGCAGGCACGCCTCCGGATCATCAAGACCTACAAAGATGCAAAGAGCTATCGCCGTGAGGGCGACGGCATTGTTTTCGATCGACCGCTCGGGATCCGCCGCAATGCCGTTGTGCTGCCCGCAGGCTTTCAGCTCACCGAGTGCAACGTGCCGTCGCAGATTCTGCCTGAACCGGACGGACGCACGCGGATCAGCTTCATGCATCAGGCGCCCGGACCCGCGGCGTTGATCCTGAAAGCGAAACCGGGGCGCTATGACCGGCGACCCTGGCATGCAACGGTCCCTGACTGATGCGCGCAGTTGGGAAGCGCCGCCGGCGCAAGGACCGACCGAACGTGCGCGCCTCGCCGAGCGCGCCCATCAGGACCGCGACATCGTCTATTTCCTCCAGTCGCCCGAGATGAACGCGTTCAGCCTCTCCCATGACTACACCGAGTCGCGCGAAGGGACCGACAGGTATCTGAACGTGGTGCGAACTGGGAGCACCGTTTCGAATCCTTCCGGGCGCATTCTCGACACTGGCGAAGCGATGAAGGTCGACGTCCTGACCGGCGAGCAGATGAAAGAAGCGGGCGTGGACGCAGGCGATGAAAAGGTGGAACCGAATCAACAGGTCGTTGTCTTTCGATTTCCCGCGGTGAAAAAAGGTCAGTCCCTGCGGCTCCGGATCTCGGAGACCTACACGGCGCCGCAGAGTTATCGGCTCGATGGGGATGAGCTTGTGTTCGAACGCAGTCTGGGCCGGCCGCGGAACTCCGTCGTGTTGCCGCGCGGCTGGTACGTGACCGCGTCAGCCGTACCAGCCGTCGTTCGCCAAACTCCTGACGGCCTTACGCGACTGGATTTCGTGAACGGCCGTCCGGATTCAGTCGACGTGCTACTCAAGGCAAAGAAAGCGGCGTCGGCTGTCCCAAAGGAGCAGCCGGCATCTCATTGACAGCACTGTGGCTTTTTAGCGTCTCATCTCGTCTTGAGATCGCGGGTGAGTCTGCTCCCACAAACCACATCTTGTCTCGACGTGCGGCTAGCGCGTAGCTATCCGTGATGCCTCCCAGCGCACCCGAGCAATCCATCTTCGCTCTGGAGCGACCCAATCCCGCGCTTTGGACGCTCTACATCATTCGCGCGCTGCTCACCGGCCCCGGGCTGATCATCACGCTGCCGCTTTACTACTTCAGGTATCGGACCCTGCGGTACCGGTTCGACGAAGAGGGCATCCACATGCGGGTGGGCGTATTGTTCCGGCGCGAAGTCAACCTGACCTACGCTCGCGTTCAGGATATCCATCTCCACTCTGGTCTTATTCAGCGTTGGCTCGGGTTCGCGGATATCCAAATTCAAACCGCCTCTGGTTCCACCGGAGCGGAACTGGTCATCGAAGGCTTTAAAGAGTTCGAAGAAATCCGGGATTTTCTTTACGCGCGGATGCGCGGCGCCAGATCGGAGAAGCCAGCGCACGAAGACGCGTCCGGGAATCAGCTCGGGGAGGGCGAAAACACGGAACTCGTCTCTTTGCTTCTAAACATCCGTGATGAACTGCGACACACGCGCGAACTTTTGGAACAACGCCCGCCGCCGCCCGAATCCCGGCAAGGAGAAGTCTGATGTACACGTCCTTCCGCGAATGGTGCGAGCGATTCCTGCGGATTCCGGGCGATCCGGAGGCACCGCCGGGGGACGAAGCCACGACGCGACTCTTTCGCGCAGCGCCCAACTACTACCTCTACCTGATTGTCGTCTGGGCGTTGCGCACATTGGCCCTCGTGGCGGTGATCGTTCCGATGGAAATCATTCCGTTTATCGGCGGATTCACGCGTCACTTCGAGCGGCACGTGCCCGAGTTCTTCCTCTGGCGGCCCCCGGCCGTCATCGCCACCGCGATCGTGATCCAACGCCTCATCGCACTTGCTCTCCTACGACTCGATTTCGAGAAGCGTTGGTACCTTGTCACCGATCGCAGTCTGCGCGTGCGCGAAGGCGTCCTGAAGATCCGCGAAATGACCATCACCTTTGCCAACATTCAGAACATTTCCATCTCGCAAGGGCCTATCCAGCGCCTGCTGGGGATCGCGGATTTGCGCGTTGATACCGCCGGCGGCGGCGCTCAAACCAGCGAGAAGGAAGGGAAAGAAAATCTTCACGGGGTGCGTTTTCGCGGCGTGAATAACGCCGACGAAATCCGCGAGCTAATCAACCTCCGGCTGCGTGAACTGAAGGATTCCGGTCTCGGCGATCATGAGGAACTGGTGCAACCGGCAGCCCATCCGGAATACCTCACTACCGGTCTCGTGCCGCCTGCTCGCGAGATCCTCGCTGAAGCGACCGCGCTTCGCGCAGCCATCGCTCGCCTCGGCTGACGACCGAATTTTCCCACTGGGACCGTCCGCGTTCAAGACAAAATCCGCCGGCCGCGGCGTTATCCATTGGGGAGCTTGTCGACTCCGATAAATTTGGCCACGATCAACCGAGTTTCCGCACCAGGAGGTCCATCATGTTGACTTATCTGCGCTTCGCTCTTCGACAACTCGGGCAAATCGCCGGGATTTACCCTTCTCACTGTTCTCACGCTCGCGCTCGGAATCGGCTTGAACACCACGATCTTTAGCCTCGTCCACGCTCTTTTCCTGCGCGGCTGCCGTTCCCCCAGCCCGACCGGATTGTCGGATCTACGG
>JACCXA010000056.1 GCA_013697365.1 Chthoniobacterales bacterium | reverse complement strand
AATGCGGGGCGCGTTCTCGATACCAGCTCAATGGCATCAACGCCGAACCCATCACGACCAGCTCGACCTTGGCCGAGGCCACGAGCTTGATTGCGGCAAAGAGATCGGCCAGACCTTTTCGCTGGGTGAGCGCGCCGGCGAACAAGACTCGCAACCGTTGTTCCCGGCTTCGGGCCTGCCGCACCGGCGGAGGAGGCGCGGGCGAGCCGAAGGGAACCATTACGCAATGCTTTGTCGCGCGGGCGCTTTCTGGGAGGGATTCGAGCACAAAGTTACTTGGGCAAATTACCAGCTCCGCCAGCTCGAGCTCGCGGCGTTTGCGCGCCAGCTTTCCGGCGGAATCGCGCGTGCCTCCCAGAGTTGGCTCCCAATCCGGATAACGCTCCGCCTCTTCCCGCAGAAGACGCTGCGACGTCTCATAGTACGCGATCGGCAAATCGTAGATGCGATGCACCCCGAGAACGCGCGCGTTCTCGAAAAGCCGCACCGCGCAATCTTCATACGCATAGACAGCCGTGACGTTTTCCTTCGCCTTGTTGGCGCAAAGCCACGCCGTCGCGGCCGCGTCAAGCCGTTGCCAGACACGATCGATGCTCGCCCAGCCATGCTCGTGCTTGATCAGCGTGCGCGCCCTGGAAACGCCTGCGAGCAAACGCACGACTTCCCGGGCCGCGTGCACTTCGATCTTCCGGTTAGGCAACTCGTAGCTCCGCCGTGCGAGACTTCCCCGGAGTCTTGCCGGCAGCGCGCGAAGCAACGGCGAGCCGCTGGACCAACCAAGCGCCGTAACGAATTTCGCAAGCCGCCCTACTTCCTGAAGCGACTCAAGAACAGCGCGCACATTCGCGTTCCCAAACGGATGAGCGAGCAGGATCATCGTGTCGCTACCGGGGTTTCTTTCGCCTGGGGAACATTCTCATCGTTCGTGATGCGCCAACCGCCGGTACGACTGCGCGTAGAACTCGATCGGCTCCAGCTCTGTCGCCAGTTCTTCGCGCGTGCGGGTCGCGCGGCCAGCGTATTCCGATTCATCCATTGCGGCGGCGTGTTCGAGCAAACGCGCCAGCGCTTCGGGATTGTTCGGTTCACAAATCAGCGCCTGCTTTCCGGCCGCCTCCGGCAGGCCTCCATCGCGCGTAATGATGCACGGCACGCCGAGATTTCGAGCTTCGACCGCGGTGAGTCCGAAATCCTCTTTCGTATTTGGCGGCACGACGATCCAACGCGCGTTCTTGATCTGCTCCGTCTTGGTCGCTTCATCGACAAAGCCCAGGACCCGAATACCGGTGAGCTCGCGCTTCTTGATCGCATATTCGATCAACTTGCGGAGCGGCCCGTCCCCCATCAGCACGAGCGGCCACTTCTCGCGATCGAGTTTCGCTCGGGCGTAGGCATCGACCAAAGTATCGACTCCCTTATTCGCAATCCAGCGACTCAAAAAAACGAAGCCGCGCCGTTCTGCGGGCGGCGACCAGCCTTCCGGCAATTTTGAGACCGTCGGCACTTTTCGGCTTCCGGTGCGTTTTACGCCAGGCTCCCAGGTGTCCCAGACGAACTGCGAATTGTACCAGCGTTCGTCCGCCATCCGTGCTGCCAACCGCCAGAGGAGACGATGAGGCGTAAATCCACGCGTCATGTAGTTGTGAATCGTCATGGCCAGCGGTTTGCGAAAAAGCTTAGCGAAAAATACGACATCGGGTGGCGCGTTCTGCAGGTGCACGGCATCGGACCAGCGGATGGTCTCGATCAGATCGCGGTCCGCTCCGCGATCGGTGTAAATCACGTTCTCACCTTGCAGCATGGCCTTGAGGCTCGGCTGCAAGGCGAACCCTTGTACACGCTTGAGGCAGATCCGCACTTCCATGTCCGGCTCGCGCCGGACCGCGGCGGCGATCGCGAGCACGAACGCCTCGATGCCGCCATACGCGCCCATGCAAGGACTCACGATGACGACCTTTGTTTTCATGGTCTGGACGCAGTCTCGATCTGCAAAGCGCGCGCAAATTCATCCCCGATGCGGGGCCAGGAAGATGTGCGTTCCTGCCAGGTGCGCAGCTTTTCCGCCCTGGAATTCAAGTGATCAGCCGAGACGCCGGTTAGCAGTTCCGCGGGACTCGTTAGCCAACAGAGCGGTTCCGCCGCCAAAGGATCACCGAAGGGCGAGAGGATGTTCAATCCGTGTGCCGCGTACGCCATGAAGGTGCCCGATTTCATCAACGAAAGTTCGTCATGAGCGGAAATGCCGAAAGTAGCTGCCGAAAGTGCCGCGGAAATTTCCGATTCAGAGCATGCACCGCTCATGTCGAATCCCTTCGTCAGTCCCATTTCTTTGAGGAGGGCGCGCTCCTCGTCATTGCCACTGCTGCTGTTGCCAGCGCCGCGCGTAACAATTCTGGTGATCCGTCCCGCCGCGGAGAGGGGTTTCAAGTCTGACTGCATCCGGCGCAAAGCTCGCACACGTGAGGTTTGCAAACCGAATAAGAGTGCGACGCCGCGTTCGCAGTCATGACGTGCCGGCGAGTGTTGCGTCCGAATGTTGGAACCGACCGGCAACACTTGAACAGCAGATGCGGGACCCAGTGCGCGAAGATGCTCTGCCTGGCTGGGCGTGCTCGTGAATACCGCATCGGCGTGCCTGACAAGATGTCGGATCTCGCGCCGATGCAGCCATTGCACGAAGTAGTTCGTGTTCAGCACGGGCCAGAACGTCCAGATCTCGTGAAACATCACGACAAGCAACCCGGCCGAGCGTTTTCTCCAATCCGCCAGCGTGCGCAGAAGCCACCGGGGGTAGCCGTGACGATCGAAGCCGTAGGCGCTGTATTGGAGCAGTACTTTACCGCCGCGTCTCGGCAACCTCTCTCGCAGCGCTTCGGCTGAGCGCTCGATCTGCTCGACTGCAGGGCTCGACACGTCAGCCGCTGCGGGAACAAGAAAGCGCACCGGCCAGAGATCCCGCCACGCCTCCACGACTCGAACGGTGTAGTCGGCCAGACCGCCCGCGCCTTCCTGTAGCTCGGGAGTGATGATGATGACTTCGTCGCTCATGTCGCGCCTGGAGGGACGGGCGCCGTCCTGTCCGCTCGGGACGACACGGCGGTCGTCCCTCCAATCAGGTTCGCCAGGCGTTTAGCGATCACGCTCCAGGCGGCGTTCTCCTCATACCAAAGAGCCAGAGCTGCACTGCGTCTCGCAAGTTCCGCCTCAGGAATTGCGCTCAGCTCGTCAGCGCTGACTGCATGCGAAAGCGGAGGCGAGGCGGGCCTCGGACTGTGGATGACGACCGGACAGTCGTTCGCCGCAC